>JAAFHG010000039.1:0-7616 GCA_013297585.1 Chitinophagales bacterium | reverse complement strand
GAAACATTTGTAAACAGCCGTAAGAAAATCGGATTCGTACGAAAACTCATTTTTCGACTTAAATACGGAATAAAGGATAAATCATTTTATACAAATTCATTTGATGAAATGATTTTCATTTGTCAATCAAAGTATTATCAAAATAAAATTAGTGAACTGACAGAGATAATAGAATTATTGGAAACCTCTTTAAGGAATGTTGCATTCGACAACAAAATGAAAGAATACACAGAAACGTCAATGCAACTTCTTAAAGCAGAATTGTGTAAACGGTACCATAAACAAAAACGAGAACCATATACCATTTCAGAACTTCGTAATAAATCAGACGTATTTATCAAGGATTATCCTGTTATTATGAGTACAACTTACTCATTAAGGCAAAGTTTATCCGACAAAATTTCTTACGATTATGTGATTATTGATGAAGCTTCACAAGTTGATTTAGCAACGGGTGTACTTGCTTTGTCTTGTGCAAAACGAGCGGTAATTGTTGGTGACATTAAGCAATTGCCAAACGTGGTCGATGCTGATATGCAAGAGAAAACAGATTTGGTTTTCAATTCTTACAAATTGCAAAAACCTTATCGCTATTCAAATCACAGTTTGCTATCTTCTATTCTTGAATTATTTCCCAATGTTCCAAGAACATTATTGAGAGAACATTATCGATGCCACCCAAAAATAATAGAATTTTGTAACAAGAAATTCTATGATAATCAACTTATTGTTCATAAAGAATACACCGATAAACGTCAACCTCTTCTTGTTTATAAAACAGCAAAAGGAAATCACGCAAGAGAGAAAATGAATCAACGGCAAATAGACATTATTAAAGAGGAAATTATCCCAAAAGAAAAACTTGAAAATGTAGATTTAGGTATTGTTACGCCATATCGCAATCAAACAAACGCATTACAAAGAACATTTCAGCAAACATCAATAAAAGCCGATACCGTTGACAAGTTTCAGGGCAGAGAAAATGAAGTCATCATACTTTCAACCGTTGATAACGCAATTTCAGAATTTACGGATAATCCCAATCGCTTGAATGTAGCCGTTTCTAGAGCAGTTGAACAATTGATAGTAGTTGTCAATGGAAATGAAAATGAAAGTGATAACAATATTTCTGACTTGATAAAATATATTGAGTATAACAACTTTTCTGTTGTTCAGAGTGGATTAAACTCAATTTTTGATTTGCTGTATAAAGGCTACGAAGAAGAACGAGCAAAAATTATCATCAATTCAGGTAAGATTTCAGAGTTTGACAGCGAGAATTTAATGTTTGGACTAATCAAACAAGTTTTAGCAGAAGATAATTTTTTAAAATACGACGTTCTTCTGCACTTTCCAATTAGACAACTCATCAAAGATTTTTCCAAGTTAAATGAACAGGAAGTAAAATACGTATCAAACTCACTAACACATTTGGACTTTTTGATTTACAATAAACTTGGTAAAACCCCTGTTCTCGGTATAGAAGTTGATGGCTTTGAATTTCACAAAGACGGTACAAAGCAAGCAGACAGAGATAAAATGAAAGACAAAATATTAGAAAAGTATGATTTCCCTATTTTGCGTTTTAGAACAAATGAAAGCAACGAAAAGGAAAAATTGAAGAATAAGTTAAATGAACTACAAAACTCAAAATAGAATTTGAACGATGTATTCCATTACCACTAATAGTGGATGAAAAATTTATTTAAATTCACCTTGCATAGCGAAATGATTTTTCACATCTCACTTTTTACTTTTTACCTTTCACTATTTACCATTGACTATTCACTTCTCACCAAAAAACACCAATTCTTGCTCAAAATCTAAATACGGATGCAACGCTTGCAACGCTTTAGCTTTTTGTAATTGCGCTTTTAAAAACTGTTGATGCTGATTAGACGTTGGATTAAATGGCTTATGATTACGAGCTATTACTAGTTTCTTAATGTCATCCATTAGCTGCTGTGTGTCTTTGTTCATGCAGCTTTCAGCAAAATGCTCTAATACAAATTGTGTGGCGGCATAATTAGGGTGCGCCAAATCAATATCAAAAAAACGATAGTCTCGCAATACATCTACCACCAACTCATAGGCAGGAAAATAGTGCAGCTTGTCAAATTTATTTACCAAGTGATGCACCGCTTCTATCAGTCTTGCTTTGCTGCGATTATTATCTACCACACCATCACGCAAATGCCTTACAGGGCTAATTGTAAACAATACTTTTACATCTGGATTAAACTGAAACAATTGGTACAAAACCGTATCTAAAGCCACAACTGTTTCTTCGATGGTTGATAGATGTTTCTGAAAGGTTTGTGCTGGTGCTTTGTGGCAATTAGCCACAGGCACAAAACCATCTACTAATTTGTACACAAACGAAGAACCAAGCGTAATAACCAACCAATCGGCTTCTTTTAAAAACTGATGGGCTGTTTGTTGTGATTGATTAATGTTTGCAAGTACCTCGTCTTTATCAATACCTGAAAAGCGACTATGATGCTGCCAACTGTGCCAAGCCTCATTTAGATACACTAAATCACCTTCTACATATTGTTTATTTTTTATAAATGAAGTGAGACTATTGCATACACTTATCGGGTCGAACAGAATACCGTTAGGGTTTTGTAACACTCTAAACTTTACATCCATTAAATAGTTACCAATATGCTCGGTAAAGCACGAACCAATTAACAATAGCCTATCGTGGTAAGAAATGCTTGGTTGTAATGGTGTAATATTAATGTTGGCTTGAAATTGCACGTAAGTGTTTTACGCAAAGAAACGTTATTAGCACATGTTGCAACAAGAGATTTAGAACCTAATAAAACTATTTTTTTGCTAAGCTATTATCTAACGGTTAAAAAATGCATATTTGTAATTAAGTTCAATAAAATAATTATCATGAAAAAATTAACAGTTCTATTTTTTGTGCTAGCAGCATTTACGTTTAAGGCCAATACAACTAAGGCGCAGATTTCAGCATTAGCAAATACTACTTGGTCTGGCTCTGCATACGTACCTACAGAATTAAATGTAAAATTAGCTTTTGGTGTAGATACTTTAAAGCTGGTAATGGCAGAAAATAACTTGGTGCTTGAAACCATGTCGTATCGTTTATCAAACGATACGCTGTTTATAAAAAAACTAAGCGGCAATAGCCCTTGCGAAAATGACCAAGAAGGCGTGTATAAAGTAGCGGTAAAAGAAAAATTATTTACCATAGTAGCAATAAACGACCCTTGTGCAGAAAGAAGTGTTGCTTTTTCGCCTAAAGGCTACCTTAAAATAGATTAAGTAATTTTGACACTTACAAATACAAAAAAGGCTGCTTGAGCTAACTTCAAACAGCCTTTTTTAATGGTATTACTAATTTCTATCCGCTTCTTTTTAGCAGCTACAGCAGCCTCTATTTTCGCCGATGCTGGTATTCTTGCCAATATCTTTCATTAATTGTTTGTATAGATATGTATTTTGTCGTTGCTGTTTAGTATTGCTTTCAACAACAGTTTTTCTTCATTTCGGTTAGATGTTTCCCCGAAAATCGGGCAGGCTATTCATCAACATGACAATCTTTGTGCGCTTTACCTTCTTTGTTGCTTTGCGTGAAATTACTACCACATGATGCCACAGGATAGTGTTGTAGTGGAGGGCGGCTAGTTTTACAACGCTACTAAAGCACGTTATATGAAAAAAATGGCTTCATTATTGTCTGCTTGTCTGTTATTATGTATTGCGGTTGTGGCTGCCCCTGCTACTAGTTATCATGTATTAATTGCGCCTGCTACTGTTACGGCTAATTCAGCTACTATTTTGTGGGATAAGCAGTTTGCGACCAACCAAGTGGTGTACCAAATTTGGCTAAACAATAAACGCATTGGCACTACTAGCACTACCAATTATACCATTGCTGGTTTGCAACCTGCAACGCCTTACACAGTGGCTGTTACGTTGGCAAAAACCAAGGATGCGGCTACTAAAACTGCCAATACCATTCGCTTTACAACTACAGCCACTAGCAAGGTGGTAAACATTGTAGACTTTGGCGCAAAAGCTGACTCGCTAACGGTAAATACCAAAGCGATTCAAGCGGCGATAGATGCTTGTACCAAAGGTGGTACAGTGTTGGTGCCTAAAGGTGTATTTGTATCTGGCGCTTTGTATTTAAAAAGTGATATGACTTTGTTTATAGAAAAAGGTGCGGTGCTAAAAGGTTCTACCGTGGTAGAAGATTATTTACCCATGCTGCTTAACCGCTTTGAGGGCTGGGAATTAAAAACCTATGCAAGCCTTATAAATGCTGGCACATTGAATAGAGATGGTAGTTACAATGTAAAAAATATACGCATTACAGGTGGCGGTACCATATCTGGTGGGGGCAAGCGCTTAGGCGATGCGATGATAAAAGCCAATGGTATGAGAAGCCGTGGTAGATTAATTTGCCTAATGAATAGCCAAGATGTTTGCCTATCTGACTTAACCATTACCGAGCCACCTTGCTGGACGATTCACTACATCTACAGCGATAATATTACTTGTCAAAACTTAAACATTATTACGTTTAACATACGCAATGGTGATGGTATAGACCCTGATTCGTCAACAGATTCGTACATATTTAATTGCACGTTTGATAATGGTGATGATTGTATTGCCATAAAATCGGGTAAAAACCCTGAAGGCTTTTATGTAGCCAAACCTACCACCAATGTGCGCATTACGGATTGTGACTTTAAAAGAGGTCATGGTATATCTATAGGTAGCGAAATGAGTGGTGGCGTAAGTGATGTATTGGTGCAAGATTGTAAAGCAGGTGCGCTGCTACATGGTATGCAAATAAAGGGTACTAAAGAGCGTGGTGGCTATATTAAGAACGTGACGGTTACTGATTGTCAGTTAATGAAGATAACGGTGTTTTCTGCGCTTAACTACAACAACGATGGTGAAGCGGCGCCTACACCACCAAATTTTGAAAACTTTGTGTTTAAAAATATTGACCTTACAAAAGCATCTGTAAAAGAACCTGTGATAAATATGAATGGTTTTAAGGATGCTGCGCACAAGCTAAAGAACGTGAGCTTTAGCAATATTCTGCTACCTAATAGTGCCAAAGTATTGGTAAATGATGCAGAACACATCAGCTTTACGAAAGTAGCTACTGCTAGTGGCAACAAGCCAGAATATGTGTTGAATAATAGTAGTGATATTGTGTATTAATTATCTATATTAAACGGATTAAAAGCGTATAAATCTGTGAACATCTCTTTAATCTGCGTCATTAATGTACCTACTTAGTAAAATAAAACGACCTCTACAAAAGAGGCCGTTGGTAAAGTGTGTAGGGTTTAGAACAAACGGGGTATTTAAAACTATCGTTTTGTAGCCTTGCACGGGCTTTTTTTATTAAAAAAATATATAATTAAAATAAATCCTTCTTGAACTCAAGTTATTTTCTGTTTGGCGGTGGTCTGTTGCCATCTGGCGATTGCCGACCTTCACTGTCTTCTAATTGTGAACCGTTCGGCCTTTCGCCTTGGTGCATACCACGTGGTGGGCCTTGTCTGCGCTGCTGATTTGGGCCCATCATACGTACTGCTGTTTTTATAATACTATCAAATTTGGCTTGTTGTGTAGGTGTACAAATGCTACGTATTTGCTTGAAATGATTAAATGTTAATAAATCTAACTGTATTTCTACAGTTGAAGTATTATCAGCAGCTTGCTTTATTGTAACCTCGCTTGCAGTGCTATCGCCCAATAAACTGAAGAATGCATCTTTCGCATTTTTTAATTCTCTTTTAATATCGTTGGTACTTTTACGATGCGCCTTTACAAGTTCTAAATATTGCACTTGCTGTGCGCTATCTAGCACCAACTCTTTAACTAAAAAAGTCTGCGCTTCTGCACCTTTTGGTTTACCGCCAAGCAGTAAGCCTTGACCCTTGCGCTCTAGCCAAAAAATGGTAAGTGTGGCTGTGTTAATTGCCATTAGCACAATTACTGCTATAAGCCACCATTTATTTTTGTTAAAGTAATTCATTTGCGGTCTCTTTTATCGTTATAAACAGTAGATACTGATAAATTGTATTCTTGTGCAAAGCCTTGTATGGTAGCACTTTCAGACGTATTATTGCTTTGCTGATTGTCTTTTAATGTGATGGTGATGGCTGTAATATTTAGTACTACAAACACCGACAATGTTGCCACCGCAAAAGCTGGTTTGGTAAGTGACATCAGCCATATTTGCCACCAAGCAGGTACTTTTTGTTGCTCCATTTTTGCCATCAATCTGGTGTAAAAAAACGGTCGCATTGCAGCTTGTGATAGGTTATCAAAACTGTTTAATGTGGCTTCAACTTTTTCTTGTATATGGCTAGGTGTCATGTGTTTCTATTTTGAATGTTGTGTATAATAATTGATTAGTTGCTTGCGCAAGTTTTCTTTTGCCCGGTGTAAATAGGCTTCTACCGAAGCCACGGTTACATGCATCACATCTGCCACATCTTGATAGCTTAAACCTTCTACTTTATTCAGTATAAAAGCTATTTTTTGATTATCTGGTAGCAGGTTAATGGCTTTAAATAATACCGCTGCCTGTTCTTTATTTTCCATAGCTACACCAGGATGGTGAAATTCTGGCGCCTCGTGCATTACCTCATTGTTAATACCAAATAGATTTTGAATAATACCAAAGCGCTTTTTACGTGTTTTTCGTCGTTGCCAATCAAGCGATTTAGTAATTGTAATTCGGTATAGCCAAGTAGATAATTTTGCTTCGCTTTTAAAATCTTTAATAGATTGATGTACCTGAATAAATACTTCCTGTGCAATATCTTCTGCTTCTTCCTGCTGCTGTACAATGCCTAAAGCCACATTATACACCATACCCTGATAGGCTTCTACCAATTGGTTAAAAGCTTGTTGGGCACCTTGCTGTAAGGCTTGTATAAGCATTTGTTCGTTCAAATGAGCAATTCCATTTTATAGTAAGACGAGTTAGTTTGGTAAAACCTTTGGTGGTTGAAAAAGAAAATGATGACAGTAAAGCAATGCATTTTTTCTTAAAACGCAGTTACTGTATAAATATTACGCGTTTATCCATTTTGCTTGATGCTAGAAACTAATTATAGAGTAATTTCATTGCCTTATTTGATGTTGCCCATATGAAGTATTGCAAGCCATTTTATATTTATATTCTACTTTTTTTTAGTTGTTTAAATACCTATTCGCAAGTAGATACCACGTTCTGGTTTGCAGCACCTGCAATAACAGCTGGGCACGAGAACAGACCCATTGTATTTAGAATGGCAAGCTATACCCAACCTGTAAGCATCACTATTTCGCAACCTGCTAATCCATCATTTGTACCGTATACTACATTTTTAGCAGCTAATTCTGCAACCTCTATTGATGTTACTAATCAAATCAACAAAATAGAAAATACACCCGGTAATACCATTAAAAACTTTGGTATTAAAATAAGTGCTAGCGCCAATATTTCTGCTTATTATGATGTTGGTTTAACGAAAAACCCAGAGATTTTTCCTTTAAAAGGCAAAATAGGATTAGGCACTTCTTTTTTAATTCCTTCGCAAACTAGGTTTGCTAATAGAACA
>JAAFHG010000126.1 GCA_013297585.1 Chitinophagales bacterium | reverse complement strand
CGTTAAATAAATTAGCACCACCATACAATGTATGTACTGCTTGGCGGTCTGGTTTGTCACCAGGATAAATCTCTTGAAATGCAGTATTAGCAGCCTTTAGCTTCGAAAATATCTGTTCTCTTTTGTTGGCAGGAATAGTTAGACTCATGGTTAAACTTTTGCCCCTTGCCCCTAAAGGGGAATATTAATGGGTGGTTAAAAATTATTTTGTTATCGTTATTTGTATTTTTATTGAGCGATATATGCGTCGCACATTGCATCTGTTTATCACTTATCAACTTCCTCTGTAAGTAGAGTAACCATAAGGATTTACTAACAGCGGTACATGATAATGACTATCATCAAATACGGTGAACTGTATTTCTACTTGTGGGTAAAAGCCTTTTACAGCAATGCTTTCAAAGTATTTACCTGTTTCAAATAGCATTTTATAAGTATCTGGTTTAAGGTTGCGATTTGGTGGTAATAAATCAGGTATTCTGCCATCTTTATTGGTTACACCTTGTGTTATTGTTTGCCAATTACCATTTACAGTTTGCTGCATTTTAATGGTAATATTTTGCCCAGGCTTACCAATGGTTGTGTCTAACACATGAGTTGTTATTTGACTCACTTTAAGGCTTGAAAAATCTTCTTCGCTCAACAATTTCTTCAATCTTAAAATAGTAATCTTATGTTGTTCACCCATTGCAATCGCTAGTTCTTCTGCATAAGTATTGCTCAATCTATCTTCTAGTAAACGCAACATTTCTTCGGCAGATTTACCAGTTGCACATACAATAAAAATAAAGCCAAACTTAGCTTCATAGTCTGTATTCGCTTTTGCCAAAGCTTCAATAACAGCCTGTGTGGCAATATTTACGCCAGCTTGCTCGTTGCCAGCTAAATGTTGCGTGCTAGCAAATTTTTCAGTTAAACTTTTAACATCACCAATTTTAGGATGGTGTGTAAATGCTTCTAGCCAATCAGCTTCGCAACAATCGTTGTACCAAATGTTTTCGGCTTTTGCTATTAACGATGGTATATTTTCAAATGGCAATTCTTTCAATAATAATTCTAGCCACTTGCTAGAACCACAGCAGGTTTCAAGCAATTTTGTTGCTTCTATTTTATCTAAGTTATTTAATTCTGTTAATGTCATTCTAATGGGTTAATCTAATTTGTGCAATTCGTGTAATTGTTTTAATCCCGATAGCTATCGGGACGTGTCATCACTTCAAAGAAGCCCCTTGTTCAATCCAACACCTTATCAAATCTCTTTCTTTTTCTGTAATACCTGTCTTGTTATTTTGAGGCATCGTTTTAGTAATTACCACACGCTGCATAATCTTTTCTCTCAACTTAAATATTTGCTCTGGTGTATCATACATTACGCCGTTTGGTGCATTTGTATACACATCATCAGTTGGTTTAGATGAATGGCAAGTGATACAACGTTTTTGTACGATTGCATTTACTTCTGCAAAGCTTACTTCTTTGGCACATTCACCCGGTTTTGCAGGTGCGGTTACATAAGCTGCTGCTAGTAAAATTAACACCGAAATTGGCATTACCCAATAGGTCAATTGACCTCTTTCTTTTAGGTTTAAATAGTGTTTTACACCAGCTGTGCCAAGCGAAATAATGGCTAAAACCAACCAAGGTTGGTCATTGCCAAACGTACTTGGAAAGTGATTGCTTATCATTACAAACAATACAGGCAAGGTAAAATAGTTATTGTGCAACGATCGTAAACCCGCATTTTTGCCCAATTCTGGATTCAACCACTTCCCTTTTTTGGCTGCATGTACCATGGCTTTTTGTGCGGGGATGATTACAAAAAATACATTGCCAGCCATTATAGTTCCAAGCAATGCACCCACATGAATATAGGCACCACGGCTGCTAAATACATGGCAATAGCCATAAGCAAAAGCAACGGCTATTAAAAAGCCAATCGTGGCAAACCAAATACCTTTTTTTACCAAAGGTGTTTTGCAAAGCGCAACATAAATAACCCAGCCAAGAATAAAAGAACCTACACCAATACTCATAGCTGCAAGTGGCGACATCTCTAGCACATTCTTGTCTATCAGCATGGCTTTTGCATTAAAGTAATACACCACAAACAATAGGCAAAAACCCGATAGCCATGTGAAATAAGCCTCGTACTTAAACCAATGTAAATTCTTCGGTATTTCTTTTGGGGCTACTTTATATTTTTCTAAATAATAAAAGCCGCCACCATGCACTGCCCATAAATTACCAGCTAATTCTTCTCTTACATTTTTGGTACGGTTTAATGCATTTTCAAGCCACACAAAATAAAATGAAGCGCCAATCCAAGCAATGCCAAACGTAATGTGCATAAGCCTTACAGCAATATTTAGCCATTCCATTAAATGCCCTTCGTATACTGTGCCTTTTACTATTAAATACACAGTTGCTATAATGCCTGCAATGGTTAATAGCAAAGCCGTGTACACAAAAGATTGCGTTAATGAAATCTTTGCTTTGCCTTCTTCAATAGGTGGCGTATCTGCTATAGCATCATCATGCACTTGCTCGTGAATATTGTGCAAATAGTAGGTCATGCGCACAAGCATCACCAGAATAGCTATTAATACAACAAGTAAAATATAATTCAACATAAGCTTTGGTTAATTTGAGTGTCTCGCAGATTGCGCTGATATGCACAGATGTTTATTCTATTTGTCTGAGTAAATCTGCGTTAACTGCGAGCTAGAATTTCTTGCCAAACAAGCGTAATCTACTTACGCCACCATCTGGAAAAATATTTAAGCGCACATGCGAAAACACAGCACTACTGCTTATTTCAGCCACATATTCATGAATAAAATCAGCTTGTAGCTTTTGCTTTGGTAAAATGGTTGTCCACTCAACAGCATCATTAATCACCGCTTCGTCGCTATCACTTAAAACCGCTTCTATAGAACAAGTATCAGGGTAGTTGCCTTTGAAGTGACAAGTGTCTACCACAATTCTATCAATAGTGCCTTTTGTACCTAGTTTTAAAATCATCCAATCTCTATTGTTAGGTGTACGATTGCGTTTTGTTTCCCAACCATCACCCATATTTTCACCACGGTTTGGCATTATTAAATTACCCATGGCACTAAAAAACATATCGTTGCAAGCAAGTGCTTTACCGCCATTAATAGCTGCTGCCAAGTCAATTGTTTCATCGGCGCCAACAGCATCCCAATTTTTAAATACTTCGCCATACACCCTAAGCCTTGCCACACCACCATCTGGGTAAATGTGCAAGCGAATATGGGTAAATAAGCTGCCGCTAGTGCTTTCATAAAAGTTTTGGCTGCCTGCATCTAAGTGCGATTTCGGTAAAATTTCTTGCCATGCTACTGTTTCCCAATCGGTAGTTTCAGAAGCATCAGTTAAATACACAGCCTCAATAGATGCATGTGGTGGATGATTGCCCAAAAAGAAATTGGTATCTATATCAAAGCCTACAATTTTACCTGGTGTTGCTAGTTGTATTACTGCCCAGTCGTGGCCAAGTGTGCGTTTACGTCGACTTTCCCACCCATCCATCCACTTGCCACGGTCGGTATATTTATCGGTAATAAAAATACTGCGTCCTTTTTTTATCAAATTCTCTTTTTCTGCAAAAAAATCGTCTGTTGCATACAATACTTTACCACCTAATCTTTCGGCAGCTAAGTCTGTAAGCTGTGTAAATGCTGGTGCTGTTTTGATGATTTCTTTTACTGTAAAATGAGCCATGTATGTTAATTAAGTTGATTTGAATGAATGTAAATAATTGTAAAAATTATTGATTGTTGCTTACTGAATAAACGATAGTGCCAGCATTTTTTTCTACAATTTTCTCATCTTTAAAAGCCGTTTTGCCATTTACAATGGTTTGGCTGATTTTACCAAACAATGTTTTATTGCAATAAGGACTTAGCTGGTGTTTATGAAAAATAGATTCAGTTGTAACGAAAAATGATTCATCGGGCTGCCATATTACTAAATCTGCGTCATAACCAATTTTAATACTTCCTTTTCTATGATTGATGTTTAAAAATGTAGCAGGATGTTCGGTTAATAATGGAATGAATTTTTCTATCGACATGCTGTCTTTTAAACTCGTCCAACTGCCCGATAACAAGAACTGTAAACCTGCAATACCGCCCCAGGCTTTCGCATAATTGCCACTTTCAATTTCTTTAATAGCAGGTGGGGCAGGCGAGTGGTCGGTAGCTATAAAATTAAGTGTGCCATCTGTTAACGCTTTTTTCAATAAATCATTATTGGCTTTCTCACGAATAGGTGGTGCACATTTGTATAATGTATTTGCATCAGGTATTGTTTCTGCCTCAAATAGTAAATAATGTGGGCAGGTTTCTGCTGTTAATGGCAAGCCATTGGCTTTCGCTTTTGCAATAGCTGGCAAAGCTTCTGCTGATGAAACGTGCACAATATGTACTGGCGTTTTGTATTTGCTGCAAAGGTCAATCATTAAATCAACCGCTTCATTTTCCCATGCTTTTGGTCTGCTAGCTAGGTAACTTTGGTAGTTTGTAGGATTGCTTGCTAAGTCGCTATTAGCCTTGGTTTCATCAATTTCGCAATGCGCCAATAATGGGATGTTGTACTTAGCCAAAATCGGCAACGCTTGTTCCATTTCTACAGCACCAACATTTGGAAACTCATCAATGCCTGAATGTACTAAGAAGCATTTAATACCAAGCACACCCGCTTTAATCAGGTCTTCAAGGTCTTTAATGTTGTTAGGTATTAAACCACCATACAAACCCACATTTACATGTAATTTATTGGTTGCAGCGGCCAATTTTTCTTGCATGGCAGCAAGTGTTGTGGTAACGGGGCTAGCGTTTAAAGGCATGTCCACAATAGTAGTAATGCCGCCAGCAGCAGCAGCTTGTGTGGCTGTGTCAAAACCTTCCCATTCGGTGCGGCCAGGCTCGTTTATGTGTACATGTGCATCTATTGCGCCAGGCATTATTATGGCATCGCCTACATCTTCTGCATCGTTGGTTTTATAAGGTAAAATATTGGTAATTACGCCTTCGGCAAATGTTACCGTAGCAGGTTGCAGTTTACCTTCTAGCCAGCATCGGTTGCTATATATTGCTTTAGACTTGCTCATGAATTATTTGTTATTATATAATGCCATCAAAACTTTTTCTGGTGTAATGGGTGCTTCGTAACTAATAGCAGCATCTGCGTTAAAAGCCAATACCGCATTGCGTATAGCGAAGTAAGCACCAATACCATACATCAATGGTGGCTCGCCTACAGCTTTCGATTTTAAGATAGCCATATCAGTACCATCGGTATTTAAAAAATGTACATTTAGAGCTTTTGGCACAGAATAAATGTCTGGTATTTTGTAGGTAGATAGCGCATTTGACAATAATTTGCCATTACTGTTATACACTACTTCTTCCATGGTCATCCAGCCAATACCTTGTACAATACCACCTTCAACCTGCCCTAAATCTACACTACGATTAATGCTTGTACCAAAGTCATGCATCACATTTACGGTGTCAATGTCGTACGTGCCTCGAAGGCAATCAACAGTAGTAATAGTCATGGCTGTGCCATACACATGGTAAGCAAATGGATGACCTTTTTCTTTGGTTTTATCAAAGTTGATAATTGGTGTAGCGTAATGCCCTTTAGCGCTAAGGTTTATACGCTTCATAAATGCTTGCTGTATCAATTGCTGCCAAGCAATATCAGTAGCTTCATTATTTACATAAACTAAGTTGTTTTTTATGCTAATGATGCTATCACTGTTAAGCGCTTTTAGCTCTTTTATAAATGCTATTAGGCGTTCTTTTATTTGATTACAAGCATCTAAAACAGCTTTGCCATTTAAGTCAGCCGTGGCACTTGCTGCAGAAGGCGAGGTGTTAGCTACTCTTGTGGTATTGGTCGTTTCAAGCTTGATATTATTAGCATTGATACCTAAACAATAAGCCGCCGTTTGAATCATTTTGGTATTAACCGATTGCCCCATTTCTACAGCGCCAGTACTTACACCCACACTGCCATCAGAATACACATGTACCAAAGCTCTTGCTTGGTTCATCATGGTATTGGTAAATGAAATGCCAAAACAAATAGGCATCATGGATAAGCCTTTTTTGTGATCTTTGTGTGTAGCATTAAAGTCTGCTATATTCTTTTGAATAGCTGTTAAATTGTATTGTTTGGCCAATTCATCCCAGCAATGTTTGGCTTCACTATCGGCTACAATTTGTCCATAAGAAAACTCGTAGCCGTTATCTAATAAATTCTTGCGTTGTAAAATGGTTTTATCAATGCCTAAACTTTTAGCTGCATGGTCTAGTGCACACTCAATTACAAACATGCCTTGTGGCCCACCAAAGCCACGAAAAGCCGTGTTTGGCGGCAGATTGGTTCTGCAAGCATGTGCTGTTACAAACACATTAGGTACGTTGTAAGTATTGGTAGCATGAAATAAGGTTCTTTCCATAATAGCAGGCGATAAATCTGCCGCTGCACCACCATTTTGATAAAATGTTGCTTGGTACGCTAGTATGTTATAATCAGCATCAAAAGCTATTTTATAATCGCTGCTGTAAGGGTTGCGTTTGCCTGTCATACGCATGTCTTCCATGCGGTGAGGGATACATTTTGCAGGACGTTTTAATACCCATGCCACCATTGCTGCTATAGCGCCAAAGCCAGATGCTTGGTCTTCCTTACCACCAAAGCCACCACCTAATCTAGCTACATCAACTTCAATTTTATTCATGCCTACACCAAGCACTCTTGATATGGTGCGTTGCACAGCCGTAGGGCCTTGTGTAGATGAAAATACTTTTACACTATCATGTTCAGTAGGGTAGGCGTAAGCGCCTTGCGTTTCTAAGTATAAATGTTCTTGCCCACCAGATTCTGTTTTGCCTTCAAACACATATTTACATTGGCCGAAAGCCTCATCAATATTGCCTTTCACAAATTTTCGAGAGCCACATAATAGCTTGCCTTGTGCAAATGCTTCTCGTGGATTGGTAATGACTGGTAATGGTTCTATGTCTATTTTAATAAGCTTTAAAGCTTCTTCTGCTGCATCTTCATTATCAGCAACAATCAATAAAATTGCTTGCCCTTGAAAATGTACTTCATGGTCTGCCAATAAAGGTTCATCTGGAATAATACCGCCTATTTGATTTTCACCCGGTACATCTTTGTAAGAAAATATTTTTACAATGCCTTCTAATTCTTCTGCTTTGCTGTAGTCTAAATGTTTAATGATACCATGTGCAACAGGCGAGTCAAACACTTTAACAAATAGCGTTCCTTCCATCACAGGTATATCGTCGGTATAAATAGATTTACCAGTAACATGCCCAACTGCATCTACATTACCAAAGCCGCCAACATTGCCTATTTCGGCGTTTTTAATTGGGTCGTTTTTACTTGGTTGGTAATTAGAAATGGGTGCTTGTAATTTAGAAAAATGTGCTGTTAACAATTGGTTTGCCAAAAGTCTTTTATAGGCTTCTGTACCTCTGGCATCACTTATTGGTGCTATTTCTTGTTGCAATATTTTTTGCGCTTCGCAAATGGTAGCTTCTGTTAAAGCTTTGCCTAGTAAGTAATTAGTTGTATTAGTTAAATACTTTGGAAATGCAAAAACGCCACCTGCTGAAAGATGCGCTTGCGTGACGATACCGTTAGCATCAATTTGAATTAAGCAGGCACTGTTTACACTGGCAATGTCAAGGTATTTGCGTTTACATACTTTTTCAAAGTTGAAAAATGCTTGTTTGCTAGGCGGTGTAAAAATGATTTGTTCAATCATTTCATCAGCAGTTTTATCTAGTTGCTTGTAGCCTTTATAAAAGTCTTTTAATTTGAAAGTTCTTTTTGCGCCATTGTTATTAAGTACAATGCTGCTATCAAGTGCTAGTAAAAACACCGTCATATCACCAATAGGCGACGCATTTACCAAGTTGCCAGCAAGCGTAGCCATGTTTCTAATTGGTGTAGAAGAAACCAATTTTATGTGCTCTGTTAGGTTTGGGAAGAAACTTTGTATTAAGCTTGATTCGGCAAATGCAGTAACCGTAACTGCTGCGCCAATAACACATTCACCATTTACTAGTTCTATTTGTTTTAGTTGCTGGTCATCAAATAAGGTTTGTATATACGATTTTTTTACTGTGTTCGCTTTTTGAACTAGTAAATCTGTACCGCCACCAATAAGTAATTTTGGATTTGAGACCCGATAGCTATCGGGTTCAGATTTTGGGTTTGAGATTTTTGCTTTTAAATCTTGCAATCGGTTTTCAATGTTTAGAAAATAGTCAGGTATATACTTATTAGCTACTAACCATTCTAACCTTTGTTCTTCGGGCTTTTCGGTTAGTTTATCAGTTAATACTTTGGCTGCACGTTCTATAGATTTATAGCCTGTACAACGGCAAATATTACCATCAATGGCTGCAATAGCATTATCGTAAGTGGCAGGTTTTTGTGTAAGGGCAAAACCTGTAAGCGACATTACAAAGCCAATGGTACAAAAACCGCATTGCGTACCGTTGGTATCAACCATCGTTTGCTGCACAGGGCTTAATTCTTTCATATTAATACCTTCTACAGATACGATATGTTTACCTGCTGCATTACCCAAAGGCATTAAGCAAGAAGTCATAGAACGGTACACCAATTTTGCCTCCCGATAGCTATCGGGATCAAAATCGCCAACTAAAATGGTGCAAGCACCACAGTCGCCTTCACGGCAGCCGATTTTTGTGCCTGTCAACCTTTTATGGTAGCGTACATAATCTAGTACCGTGCTACCTGAAGATTGATTGGCAGTAACCAATTGGTTATTTAATATAAACTGAATCATTAATAATCTGTTTTCAAGTTACTTTCACTCCATTTTACAAAAGCCTCTAGCGCTTCGCTGCGTAATAATTGTTTGGTAAATAGCTTACGCTCAGTAATTGGTTTGGCTATTTCTTCGTAAATAAATTTATCATCAAATTGGATTGCTGCTGCATCTTCTTTGCTATTAGCATAAAATAAACGTGCCGGTCTTGCCCAATAAATGGCACCTAAGCACATAGGGCAGGGCTCGCAACTGGTATAAATATCGCAGCCATCTAACTGAAATGTTTGCAATGTGTTACACGCATTACGAATAGCTACTACTTCTGCGTGTGCTGTAGGATCATTAGTTGATGTAACACTATTTGC
>JAAFHG010000134.1 GCA_013297585.1 Chitinophagales bacterium | reverse complement strand
TAACAGCTTCTTAATATCATGAAAATGAAGACCTGTTGTAGGTTCATCAAAAATGAATAAAATATGCCCAACACCTTTGCCTTTACCTAAAAACGACGCCAATTTTACACGTTGCGCTTCACCACCACTTAAGGTATTAGAACTCTGACCAAGCTTTACATAACCCAAACCTACATCTTGCAGTGGCTGTATAGCTTTAGCTAAATTTTTCTCATCTTTAAAAAATTCAATCGCTTCATCTACACTCATTTCTAGCACGTCATAAATGCTTTTAGCTTGGTAAGTAACTTCAATTACTTCTTCTTTAAAACGCTTACCACCACACACTTCGCAGGTTAAATGTACATCGGCCAAAAACTGCATTTCTACAATTTGTTCACCTTCACCTTTACAAGCATCACACCTACCACCATCTACGTTAAACGAGAAATGCTTAGGCATAAACCCACGAATTTTACTCAGTGGTTGTTTGGCATACAAATCTCTAATTTCGTCGTATGCTTTTATGTAAGTAATTGGGTTACTGCGTGATGATTTACCAATTGGATTTTGGTCAATCATTTCTATTTGGGCAATGTAATCCATATCGCCTTTCATAGCTTTGTGCAGGCCTACTTTTTCTGCCGCTTCACCTTTTAGTTTTTGTAATGCAGGATAGAGAATTTGTTTTACCAAAGTTGTTTTACCGCTACCACTCACACCTGTAATCACAGTTAAAATATCTAATGGAAACTCTACTGTAATATCTTTTAAATTGTTCTGCCTAGCACCTTCTATTGTGATACTTCTTTGCCACTTACGCAAGCTTTTAGGTGCATCAATGCTCAATTCACCTTTTAGGTATTTACCTGTTAAACTTTTAGGGTTAGCAATTAATTCTTTGTAATTGCCCGCAGCTACCACTTCACCACCTAAATGCGATGCCAATGGCCCCATATCTATCACATAATCAGCCTCACGCATTATCATTTCATCATGCTCTACTACTACAACTGTATTACCTAATGCTTTTAGCGATTGTAATACACCTATTAACTTTTCGGTGTCTCTTGAATGCAAACCAATGGAAGGTTCATCCAATATATACAACGAGTTGGTTAAATTGCTACCTAAACTTCTTGTTAATTGTATACGCTGACTTTCGCCACCACTTAAACTATTGGCTAAACGATTCAATGTTAAATAGCCCAAACCAACGTCTATCAAGGTTTGTAAGCGTTGATGTACTTCTATCAAAATACGTTTCGCTACACCTTGGTCATGTTCACTCAACTGAATTTTATCAAACCAAATTTTTAAATCTTTTACCTGCATTTCACACAGTTCGCCAATATGCTTTTTATGAACTTTTACATACAAAGCTTCTTTGCGTAAACGATAACCTTCACAATCCGGGCATTTAGTTCTGCCTCTATACCTACTCAATAAAACACGATATTGAACTTTGTACAAATTCGCTTCTACTTCTTTAAAAAAGTCGTCAATACCTTGTACATATTTTGCGCCTTTCCAAAGTAATTTGTATTGCTCTTTAGTCAAATCAATAATCGGCTTATGAATAGGAAAATCTATCTCAGAAGCACCACGAATAAATTGGGTTTTCCATTCACTCAACTTTTCACCACGCCAAGGCGCAACAGCACCTTCATATACGCTTAATCTCTTGTCTGGTATCACCAAATCTTCATCTATACCAAGCACTTGGCTAAAGCCTTCACATGTAGGACAAGCACCATAAGGATTATTAAATGAGAATAAATTAGGTACTGGCTCTTCAAACTGTAAACCATCTAACTCAAATTTATTGCTGTAGTGCAAAGGCTTTGCACCATCAACTTCTACATACATTTCACCCTCACCTTCATAAAACGCTGTACCAACAGAATCACTCAAGCGATGCAAATCGTCCTCATCAAAATCTTTTGTTACAATTCTGTCAACGAGAACGAAAGCCCCTTTGCCCCCACTCTTTGGTTTAGATGGCTGTAAAGTTTCAGCTAAATCTTTATCACTTAATTCTAACAATTCTTCTATTCGCTTGGGTTCTAAAGCCCCACCTTTGGAGGGGTTTGGGGTGGCTAGTCTACTAAAACCCTTTGCCATCAATATATTTAGTTCTTCCTTTACATCTCTTTTAGCATGTTGTTTAAATGGAACAATGATAACCACTTTGCTACCATGCGGCAATGCTTGAATATCTTTTACAACATCATTTACATCATCTTTCTTTACTTCTTTACCACTTATTGGCGAAATAGTATGGCCAGCTCTTGCAAATAACAAACGCAAGTAATCGTAAATCTCTGTCATGCTACCAACTGTACTGCGTGGTGTACGCGTAATTACTTTTTGCTCAATAGCAATAGCAGGGCACAATCCTTTTATATAATCAACATCAGGCTTTACCATACGTGCCATAAATTGCCTTGCGTAAGCACTTAAGCTTTCAGCGTAGCGCCTTTGACCTTCGGCAAACAAAGTATCAATAGTTAATGATGATTTTCCACTACCACTTACACCTGTTACAACTATAAATTGGTTACGTGGAAACTCAACAGTAACGTTTTTAAGATTGTGTGTTCTTGCACCTTTTACAAGGATATTATTGTTGGAAGAATCTAGTATGTCTATTTGTTCTTGAATTTGCTTTGTGTTGCTTTTTTTTGCCATTCTATGCCTTACTTACCTTTTGTGTAGGTTACTTCAAAATTATAGGTTTCTGCGTTGTTGCTTAAATCTAAATGTGTAACATTAAAAGAAGGTATTTGTTGCCATTATCTCTTTATGTGATTTGGCAATTGCAGGTGTTAAATATTTCTAAAGCCTGAAAGATTATTTGATTAAATAACTTTTTGTGATAAATCAAAATTGAGTTTTAAAAGAATCACAAAAGTGTAATAAAGAAATTGTCACAAAAAATTTATCACAAAGAAAACCGTTGTATACTAAATACTTCTACTCATTTGTAAAAAGTGTGGGTAATGAAATGTGAGCGGTGTTAACTGTATATTTAACAAGCCAATGGCATGAATTAAATATACATAAATTACACATTTTGGAATCAGAGATGCCTTTTATCTGAACTTCAAGATGACGTAAATAAAAATCACAAAGAGCAGCTACTTTAATTTTTGGAAGTAAGTTTTTTGAATGCAGATGGTTGGTTTTGATATCGGTTTTAAGCATTTTTTTAAAAGTGTAAATACCATTCAATTTTGGACGAGTACTTTATGAAAAGAATAATTCCACAGTTCCTTTACTCATAAAATAGAGGCACTGCGCTTTTACACTGTCATTAAGGTTAAGCAACTGTAAAATTTCTTCAGCCAGCAGCAGGTAAGCGCGGCTTTCACGCATTTCTGATACCTGTATAGAATGTAGCAGAGAGTCGGGAAAGTAAGAGGTAATAAAATCAGCTTCATTATCAAAAAAAATAATTTTTAAATTATCAATTACTTGCTGGTAGCAGATATTCACCTCTGGCGTCACTGATATACCGCCTGCGATTGAAGTGCGCATTATAGCTGTTAAATGATTTTTTGTGTTATTGTATTGCAAGTCCCATTTTTGTTGTTTTTCCTTACCAAGTGTATTTAATAAATGGTGTTCTTTTGCGTTTTTTTGTTCGGTATGTGTAAGTAACCAACGCTGCATTAAAAAAGTATTAAGGAAGCACAATGTTTCCATATCAAGCCCTAAAAGATGTTGCAAATAGGTACATAAAGCTAAAGCCGTTTCAAAAGTGTTTGTGTTGGTTTGTTGCTGCATTATTACCTTTACCAATGCTGAAAGATGGATGCGCAAATTTAATAATTGATTTTCTAAAGAACCCAAAGTGTTTTCTCTCAGCTGGTGTACTATCTCATATTGAAAACTATTTGCATTTTCAAGGAGCTTAAAACATTCCAATAGTTCATGAATTATATCAATTATAGCCATTCCCTTGTCTGCGGCAAAGCTTATGGCAATATCATGTCGATATAAACGGTGGTACTTACGTGGAGAAATAAAGGAATACAAATAACACTTATATAAAGAACTGTTTGATAGAATAACGGGTAGGATATCCTTGTGAAAATATTGTAAAGAAAAATCAGGGATTGCGATATCAAACGTAATAATTTGCTGAAGAGTATCGTCAAAATGCCCAAGTTTATTTTGGTATTGTTTCACATAACTATGAAGAAACCGCAAATCTTTTGTTTCAACAACCATTCTATGCAATTGAAGAATATCTGTTACAAATGCACTATTGTGTTCGTTTAACAATCTTGCCTTGTGTAGGCTTGTAAAATCCCAACCGTTACAACGTATTGCTTCTATCTTGGTAATGCAGTAGATAAAATCACATGCCAATAAAATCCTTTCTGATTCAGAAAGCTCCCGCTCAAAATACTTAGACATTTTAAGTAGTTGTTCAACCGACTGATGGTAATTGGTTTTAACCCTTTCACTAATTTTATTTTTTAATGGCAATACAGCACTTGCAATATCTTCTATGATAGTATTGGTATCGTATAATATTTCCCCCGAGCTAATCATATAGATGATAATACCTTTGGGGTCATAAAATTCGTTCAGTACTACATTTTCAATATCAAATACGGGTACAATGGTACAATCAATCTTATTTTGCTGAAACCTCAAGCCACGGGTATGAACATCACTGGTGGTTCTGTCAAATACAACAACGTCTACATCAGAAATTGTATTAAAATGGGTTTTATTAAACTGGCTACCTGTAAGCATAGCACCAATGGCCTGCGGAAATGTAGATCGAAGAAGTTTAATTAGTTCCTCTTTATTCATTTTGTATATTAGGCAGTTTGGGTTGAAAGATAACTTTTTAAAAGTCTTGGTATCATTGCTTTAAGATCCGAAACCCTGTACGGTTGACTAACTTCGTAACCGTTAAGAAACAAAGTAGGCGTATGCTTTATATCTGTATCAATAAACCATTGCTCATATTTTTTTAGCAAATCTTTGTTAGTAAGTTCAATATCGGGAAATTCTTTTTTCATGCTGTTTAAATCAGACGAGGCAAACCATTTCTCTAAAATAGCCGCTTGTTTATCTTTTGGTGTTTTTGTATAAGAATAAACTAAATATTGAACTGCCTGGTTTCTTTCACTTTTTTCTACTGAATGTACCCCAAACCTCATTATAATTGCTATATCATTGCCATATAATTTAAGTAGTTCTGCTAGGTATTTGTATTCCCTTGCACATGCAGGGCAATATGGGTTGGTGGCTGCAATAAACTTAAGACGGGCTAATTTATTGCCTAATATGAAATCCTCATCCCAAAGCTGTGTATTAATCCTTCTTCCTGACCGCAATACACCTAAAAAAACAGCTATATTATTTTTCCATACAATCAATTGTTTTCTGTTACTGGTAAGCTCATCTGCATTTGCTACCAATTGCTTTATAAAAAGCCAAGCAGCACCTATTAAGATACATACGATACCAGTAAAAAATGATGGCAAGGTTTTTACTGATAAAAGCTCCTCTACATAATAATAAGATAGATAAGGTTCTGCAACTACAACATAAAAAAAGGAAGCTATTGCCTGCAGCCATATTACAGTTGTTAACAATAAACATAAACTGCACCAATTTTTTATGATCCGCGCCTGATACCACAACAAATAAAAGGTACTTATAAAAACACCTGTTACCGGCATCAGCAATACCACAACAACCTCTTGTTGATTATTAATAATCGAAAATAAAAGAAAGAGCGATTGTGCCATAAAGTAAACCAAAGCAATATCGGCTAAATGTATTTTTCTATTCAATTTGCCTAAGGGTGCATCAAGTACAGCATTGCAATTAAAGTTGCCTTTTACTCTACACAAGCTTTCGGTAAAAGAATTATTTCGCTTAAGTAGTTTCTGTACTATTAAACTTGATACAAAAAAACCAAGTATGGCAGAAAATAATAACAAAATGTTGTACAACATATTAAAGTTCATTAAGGAAAGTTGGGTTTACAATGGCCTAGAACCATCACACTACACCCTAGGTGACCAGCCCTTTAAAATGCTGGCAACGGTAATAAAAACTTACTGGTTATAGAGATGAAAATACTAATATTCTATATACTTTTATAGCAAGTGCAAAATTACTTACTGGCAGCGGCTTTGTAGGCTGTATCGCCACGGTTCATTTTTTCAATCATTTTCGGCAGTTTGGGAAAATAACGGTCTACATCAAACACTGGGGTTGCCGCCATTTTTTTTAGCAATATATTACCTGCTGACCCATCTGCCAAAAACCTGTTGGAAGTACTCCCAAACCATTTGCCAACCAAATACTCGCCATCAGCCCTTTTTTCGTAACCAAACTCAAAATAATTTAAAAACTGGCAAACATCCTCTGTGGCTTGGTAGGTAATTACATCATCCTTATACATTTTAAAATAAATAGCGTCTTTGTCTTTGCCCACCTTACCCTGTATTGTACAGGAACAAACAGCCGAATCTATACTTAGTTTATTGCCGTTAGCAAAAACGCCCCAAACCGCTTTACCTTTTTGGCTTAGGTAAATACTGGCATTATAATACTTAGTAACATTGCGCTGGTAAGAAGTGTATTTTACAGACCAGGACCCAGTTAAGTCCTGCGAATAACCAATACAGGTCATAGTTAAAAAAATAAATATTAAAAAATACTTCATTTTTATCTTTTTTTATAAACAATCTTTATTACTAATTATTCATTCCATTTTTTTCAACATGAACAATATAACGTAAGCAATACCCCCTTTTTAAACGTACTCCTATTAGCCCAAAAAGAAGATAAGATTGCCCTTTATGGGAAAAACGTATATGGCAATTTAGTAGGTTTTCTGCAAGCTTACTGCCAATCTTTTTCTCAAATTCAACATCTTCGTATTGTATTTCCGCCCAATTAATCCCTAATTTCTCCCCTTGAAATAAGTATCGCTGAAAAATTACATTCCTAACACTATCGTTGTTAGTTTTATCAAATTCAATTGCCTGCTGGATCATACCATCTGGTAAAAAATGCAGGGTATCTTTTTTAATTGCTGGCAATATTTCATTAGTAAAATCTTCAGGTTTTGTACATAGCTTATTGTACTGATTAAAATTTTTCTTACGGAAGGATTGAACAATTTCTTTGGCAAAAACGGTTACATCTTTAGGCACAGGTTCATTTTTAAAATTAGGTACCATAAGTAAAAAAAAGAGGGTTAAAAGCATAATATAATAAATTGTTTTATAGTTAATATCTTAAGCTTATGGATCTGTTATCAAATTCGCTTTGATATACATACACTTTTTTTAAAAAAGCTTTTTTGGTTACATCCATAGAGTTTACATCTGGTATGGGTTGGTTAAGAAAGTACTTTCGTAATGTATCATGATCGAAAAAGTAATAACTCCATTTAAAATTTTTTTCTCTATCAGGAAGAAACATCATATATATTTTTGATGTAGATAGTGGTTTAACTAAGCAATCTGGAGAGACTATATAAATAAACTTATCATTAACCACACTATCTTTTTCAACCAATACAACAAATAAATTACGGGTGGTAGTATTTTCGACTTTTCCTATATTAATTACTCTATCCATGCATCCATATAATAAAACAAAATTTAATATCGTGATGAATTTTATTTTTTTAGAGTTTGATAAAATTAACATGGGATGGTCTTAAAACGAGGTTTGTTCGAAATTGCAGAGTTTGGACCAAAATATGCTTTAGCCAAAGCATTAGCCCCTGTCTCTGTCCAATATTTATCATGCTCTTGCGGCGTAGTAGTCGCTGCATTTAAACCGCTTGCAGGCATAATAGTGTATAAATAGAATAAAGGCCCATAAATAACTTCTTGAAGAAAGTGCCCATATTCATGTTGCAACTCGGCAAGACCAAATGTACTATCAGCATAAATCATTCCACCAGGTAAAGTAACCCCCCCATTAGAAAATGATCCCCAAGTTGTAATATAAACATCTGGCAATACTGTCACATTTCCACTAGCATCTGTAAAGGCTGCATATCTCCCTCCTAATCCATCATTGAAATTCTGAACAGTACCACCATTATATTGCATTACAGGTCCATCTGGTTGGTATAAATTATTACTTAATAAATTGTTCACCACAGTATCATATGGCGTAAGCTTCCCAATTGTTATCGGTGTAAATACGGTCAAACTCCCGTCTGGTTTATTAAACCCACCAGTTAGTTGAAATACAAAGTCACCATTACTATCAATTTTGGTTATTAAGTCTATGTTTATGTTAAAAGCATCAGATGGAATAACAGGCAATAAAGATAAGTAAAAAGACCTCATATCAACAGGAATAGCGTCAGGATAACTTGTATTTGGCTGGCCAGCTGTCGCACAAGGATCCGGAACAGGTACAGTACCTGGATCTTCAGGATTATAGGGATCAACATCGGGAGGTTTAATCATAAAATCATCGCATGATTCTGTTCCTGGATCATCACAATTTGCGTAGGTGGTTACACAATATCTTTCCCAGATACTGCCGTCTGAACGGTAGTCATAACTTGTATTATGAGTTGAACTTTTAACACAAACATCATCCAAGCAACCACTTGCATTGGGGTTGCAAATGCATGGGTTATCAATACAAGGGTCATCATAACAACCACTTGCATTGGGGTTACAAATGCACGGGTCATCAACGCAGGGATCATAACAACCTGGACCATATGGGTCGCAAGAGCAGGGATCATAATCGCAGGGATCATAACAACCTGCGCCGTATGGGTCGCAAGAGCAGGGATCATAATCGCAGGGGTCATAACAACCCGGACCGTATGGGTCATAATCACATGGGTCGCCCCAATCATCCCCCCAGCCCCAGCCCCAACCTCCACAATCATCATAATAAGAATCTTCCCATCATTCGCAATAACTGAGGTACATTTCTATCAAGCCAGGTTCATCATCAGGCGGTCCATCAATTAT
>JAAFHG010000556.1 GCA_013297585.1 Chitinophagales bacterium | reverse complement strand
TGCTGCATCCCTATCTTGTCCACGGGTTATTTGCTCTCTGGAAATCCCCGAAATGACACTGGTGGAAACTTTCATTTCTTTCAATACGGCTCTTTCTGTTTGGGTTATTTTGGTGCCTACCACTTCGACCTCTGCCAGCCTACCTTCATTTTCCATAGGTACCTGTAGCTTGGTTGTTTCGTTTGCTATCACCACTACTTTTTGGGTGGTAGTTTTGTAACCCACATACGACACCACAATATTGTAGCTTCCGGGCGGTACATTTGCAATTTCAAAATTGCCATCCATGTCGGTAGCAGATCCTAGGTTTAACCCTTGAATGCCAATATTGGCACCTATCATGGTTTCTTTGTTGCTGGTATCTTTGTCTATTATTTGTCCTGTAATTTTTCCTGTTTGTGCCAAGGTTACTAGCGACCAACTAAGCAATAATATCAAAAATACACCTCTGTGAAGGTTATATTTTTTGTTGGTTTTATGGAGGTCAAAAAGTACGATTTTCCATGAATCTATTTGCTTGTACTTTGTTTTGTTTACCGTGTTCATTGCCCAAAAATAATTAACTATTTAAAGGAGCAAGTTATATAAGTCTTATGGATAAAGGGGATAGATAAATATTATGTCTATATTATTAAAGACACAACGGAACTTTACGAAGTGAGAAAAGATTATAATTTGCAAAAGCGTTATGGAATACAAAATATTTCTATTGTCATTATTGCATTCAGAAAGCACAAAAATACATCTAAGCCTATAAGAATTGAACAAACTGAAGAATATTACAATGTTTAACTAAAACAAAAAAGCACCGCCCTTTTAGGGGCAGTGCTTTTGATAACAAAACCGTTTTTTTTTGGTTGCAAAAAATTATCTTACTACTTGCAATTTGCCAGTTTTCAATAAAGCTCCGTTTGCAGATACTTTTACTATGTAAGTACCAGCAGCAAGGTTAGCAGCATCGAAATCTACAGTGTTTACACCTTCGTTGAAAGTAGCAGACACAGTGTACAAGCTAGTTCCTACCATATCAACAACAGATACAGAAGCAGCAGTGGCCATATCAAAAGAGAAATTGATAGTAGTAGCACCTACTGTTGGGTTTGGCATACACAATACGCTGTTACCAGCAGCAGAAGTACCATTTGCCAAGAAATCATCTTGTATCGCTTTTCTAGTGGGTAAACCAGCAGTGTAAACCATTAGGTTAGGACGATATTCTGTCCAGTTAGCAGCCCAATCAGTACCACCAAATGCACCTCTGTAAGCTACAGAAGTAAATCCATTTGGATAAGCACCTATTGGAAGTGCAGGAAGCACACCAGCAGTAGTAAATGAGCTACCAGTTCCCATTGGGGCACCAGACAATAAAGTAAACAAAGGCTCATATTTTAAAGGTGCTTTTTTAGAAGTCAACAATACGTTTGCAGCTACTATGTTTTTATCAGCTGGACGAGCGTATAAAGCCTCTGGTGTAGCAAATGGAGCCCACTCTGCAAAAGGTCTGTTTGTTAATATTCTTTTTGGAGTGCCATAAGCAGCAACTACGTTGCATCTTAATTTGATAGAATCTTTAACAATGTTTTGTACAGTAGTAGCACCATCAATATAAAAACCAGCATTTTGTAATTTTGCAGAATCAGAAGCAAAACCAATTAACAAAGTATTGTAGAAATCTACCTCAGCATTTCTTCTTACGTGTGCACCATTTCTGTAGAAAGGGTTGATACGAGCTATAGATGTAGTAGTGATAGGTCCCCATGCTTCAAAGTTAGAGAATATAGCAGTAGTTTTAGGTGTAAGTGAAGATCCTGTAGCATCATTATCACACTCAAAAGCTTTAGAACCAGAAATATCAGCAACTTCAGGATCTCTGTAAGATACCCCAAATTGGTTGATACCACTATATCCAAAATCTACGTCAAAATCATCATCCAAACCTTTCCAAGCAATAAGGTTCGTGCCAGATACGTTACCACCAAACCACTCAAATGAATCATCATTAGCATGAGATACTTGAATGTTTCTAAATGTAGTAGCTTTACCTACAGAACCTAAAGTAATTCCATTTAATTCCTGATCTGCTGCAAAAGCCAAACCAGCAAATTCAACTCTAACAAATCTTAATATACCAGAGTTGTCATTGTTGTTGGTTCCACCATGGATTGCTCCATAGTTACCTTCCAATGAAACGTTGACACCTTGGTTGTTTACAGCATTTCCCAAGATTACCAACCCACCCCAGTCACCACGGTTACGCACACCTACTTGTTTACAAGAAGTAAACACGATTGGAGCTAAAGCAGTACCGTTAGCAATGATTTGAGCACCTCTCTCAATAATTAGGCATGAAGTATCAGCAGGTGCTGGTGCACCCATGATGATAGTACCTGGCTCAATAGTAAGCGTAGCACCAGCAGCTACACGTACGAAATCTTTCAATATGTAAATAGTATCTTTGTCAAACAAAGTATTTACAGTAATTTTTGAACCTACACCACTTTTGTTGGTGCCTGTAATGATTTTTTTAGGGCCATTGGCTCCTGGGCAACTTACTTGTGCTTGAGCA
>JAAFHG010000567.1 GCA_013297585.1 Chitinophagales bacterium | reverse complement strand
AGCATTTAAGCTGTACATCTTCAGCTATTTGGTAGCGGTTGTTGTTAATAAATCAAATCTTCGTATGCAGCTTGTAACTCACTATAAGCATGGTTATCATTGGCAGCTTTTGCTGCGGCCATACCCTTTTCGTAATATTCAATAGCCTTATCACTTTGTTCCATTTTTTCTAACAATTTTGCTAAATGGTAATACGAACCTACATAATCAGGACTTTCTGTTAAAATTTCTTCAAATAAAATTCTAGCTTTTAAATCATCACCCAATTTGATATATTCTAATGCTAGTGCGTGTCGTAGAAAATTGTCCTTTGGATTGGCATTTATAAACTCCAATATTTTTTCAATTCTGTCCATAAAAAATTTCTTAATTAATATTTTAACCTAAACATTTGCACAACAAAAACAACCCTATATTTGTAAATTAGTTGCATAAACAACCATTTAGTTTTGCCATATGAAGATAGCAACATTGCGATCATCATGTGGCAAATAAAATAAAAAAATCTGCACATGAAAATTTTAGTCTGCATTAGTAAAACACCTGATACGACTTCAAAAATAGCCTTCAAAGATGGCAATACCAAGTTTGAAGACGCAGGTGTACAATGGATTATCAATCCGTACGATGAGTGGTATGCTTTGGTAAGAGCTATTGAGTTAAAAGAAAAAGACCCTGCCACAGTGTTACATCTTATAACAGTTGGTGGTGCCGATTGTGAGCCAATTATTCGTAAAGCGTTAGCACTTGGTGGTGATGAAGCTATTAGAATTAACGCTGACAATTTTGACAGCTATTTTATAGCAGCGCAGATAGCAGAAGTAGCTAAACAAGGCGCTTACGACCTCATTTTCACCGGTAAAGAAACCATCGATTACAATAGTTCATCAATTGGTGGTATTGTAGCCGAACTTGTAGATGCACCTTATATATCATTAGCCACAAAATTTGATGTTGCAGGTAACACAGTAACCGTTACTCGTGAAATTGAAGGCGGCGAAGAAACCAACGAAGCTGAATTGCCAGTGGTTGTAAGCTGTGCAAAAGGCGTAGCAGAACAACGTATACCAAACATGCGTGGTATAATGGCAGCTCGTACAAAACCATTAAAAGTGGTAGAACCAGCAGCAATAGATGCTTTAACAAGTGTAGTAAGTTATGAATTACCGCCGGCAAAAGCTGGTGTAAAACTAGTAGCTGCAGATAATGTAGCCGAACTAGTAAGATTATTACACGAAGAAGCAAAAGCCATTTAGATGCCGCCCCCAACCCCTGAAGGGGGGTATTAAAGCGATTGATTAAAACAGTTTTTTATTATTTAAAACAACTTCCTAGTTCCCCTTTAGGGGCTAGGGGCAAACTTCTAAATTATGTCAGTCTTAATATTTGTAGATCATGCAGACGGTCAAGTAAAAAAGTCTTCATTCGAAGCTTTAACTTATGGCGCTAAAATAGCAGCCCAAATCGGCACCACTGCAGAAGGATTATTACTTGGTACAGTAACCGACGATTTATCAACCTTAGGTAAATACGGGGTTACAAAAGTGCACCAAGTAGCCAACGATACATTAAACCACCTAGATGCACAATTATATAGCAAAGTAATTGCTGAGGCAGTTACAGCTAGCGGTGCAACAATATTGGTATTTAGCCACAATCAAACTGGTAAAGCAGTAGCAGCAAGCGTTTCGGCTCGTTTAAAAGCTGGTGTAGTTACAGGTGCTTGTGCTTTGCCAGATACAAGCAATGGTAATTTTATTGTTAAGAAGACTGTATTCAGTGGTAAAGCTTTTGCCAATGTAAATATTACTTCGGCAATAAAAGTTATTTCATTAAACCCTAACAGTTTTACAACTATTGCCGGTGATGGTGTTGCAGAAGTGGCAGCGTTAAATGTAGCTGTTAATGCTTCTAAAATTCGTGTAGCTGCAGTAAACAAAATTGTAGGGGAAATTCCGATGAGCGAAGCTGATATTGTAGTAAGTGGCGGTAGAGGTTTAAAAGGCCCAGAAAATTGGGGTATGATTGAGGATTTAGCTAAAACATTGCATGCGGCAACCGCTTGTAGCCGCCCTGTTGCAGATGCACATTGGCGTCCTCACCATGAACACGTTGGGCAAACAGGTTTTCAAATTGCACCTAACCTGTACTTTGCCATTGGTATTTCTGGCGCTATTCAGCACTTGGCTGGTGTAAATAGAAGTAAAGTAATTGTGGTAATTAATAAAGACCCTGAAGCACCATTTTTTAAAGCCGCTGATTATGGAATAGTTGGCGATGCATTTGACATTGTACCAAAATTAAATGAAGAAATTAAGAAGTTACAAGTTAACGCTTAAGCTCTTTTTTGTAGTAATACGTTTAAAAATGCCATTTACGCACTGTAAATGGCATTTTTTATGCGTAAAACTCACCCATTGTTGTATTAAAGCAAGAACTTTATAGTGTTAATATTTTCACCAATAATCCTAATAAACATGAAATCTCTCTTTTTAAATAGCAC
>JAAFHG010000454.1 GCA_013297585.1 Chitinophagales bacterium | reverse complement strand
AGCACATAATTTTTAAGTTATGATAGTATTACAGATACATGGACAAATATTACAGATCCTACTTTAGTAGTTTTAACAACACCAACTTTAAACAAGGCATTTAGTGTATTTATCCCAGGTCCAACTGGTACAAATCATCCAAATAGTGCAGATGTAACATTAAGTAGTACAGGAGCATTATTAACAGGAACAAAAACCTTTACATCATCAGCTGCAGTAAATAGTTACGTTTTAGTGCCCAATCCTTATGCAAGTCCAGTAAATTTAGAAACTATATTTACTGGTAGCACAGGTATTGATGCTACAGGTACAATTTATACATGGAATCCAAGATTAGCAGGTACAGGAGGTTATGTTGCTATTCAAAGAACTGGTGCAAATACATTTAATATCACACCAGCATCAGATCAAACAGAAGTAATTCAAAGCGGGCAAGCATTTTTTGTACAAGCAAATGCTGCTAGCCAAAGTATAGTATTTACTGAAGCTGCAAAATCTTCATCAAACATTAATACAGTTTTTGGAGCAGGTACAGGCAATACTGATTTTTTAAGAATTGGTTTCAAAAAATATGATTTAGGTAATACAGAACTAATAAGTGAAGTGTTAAGCACTTATGGAAGCAATTTTAGCAAAGGCGTAAGTTTTAGCGAAGATGCAGAGAAGATGTGGGGCAACGAAGAGAATATTTCATTGAAGAGAGGCAATTACCATTTATCTATAGAGAGTCGTCCATTTATAGGAGCAAGCAACGATAGTATATTTTTAAGTTTAAGCAGTTTACGAGCCAATACCAATTATGCATTAGAGTTTAAACCAAGCAATTGGGATGCTGGTAGCAAAGCCTACTTACTAGATAAGTTGCTAAGCACCGAAACGATGATAGATTTAAATGCTACCAATTTTGTACATCAGTTTACAAGTACCACAGCAAATGCTAGTGATAGATTTGTAGTAGTATTTAGAGCTAGCACTTTACCAAGCAGAAACTTTACAATAGGAGCTGAGAAACAAGGCACCAATAAAGTAAAAGTAAATTGGGAAGCCCAAGGCGAAACAGGCGTAAAAGCATATAGTGTAGAAAAAAGTGAAGATGGCGTAAACTACAAAACCATAAATACCCAAGTAGGCAAAAATGGTAATGCAACAAATAGTTATAATTACATAGACAACAATCCAGTAAATGGCTTAAACTACTATCGAGTAAAAACAACGCAGTTAAACGATATGGAGCGTTATAGTGCAGTAGTAACGGTAAACTTTAAGTTACAAACTATCAACAATGTAACGGTATATCCAAATCCAGTAAAAGGCAATGCAATAGGATTGCAGTTACAAGATATAGAAAAAGGCATGTATAGTATAAGAATACTAAGTGTAGAAGGAAAAGAGTTGTACAAGCAACAATTGCAAGTAAATGGCAATAGTTTAAATACAACAGTAAACCCAAGTACTAAGTTGGCAAAAGGTGTATATACTTTACAAGTACAAGGCAAAGAAAAAAGCTATACACAAAAAGTAGTAGTAGAGTAAAATGCTAAATTCCGCTAAGGTGGAAACAAAATAAACTAATAACATGGCTTTCATTCCCTCCAAAGGAAGGGAATGAGAGCCTAAATGAAATAAAATGAAAAAATCAATTTATAAAATTACAGGTTGGAGTGTAGCATTATCAGCAGCATTAGTGTTGGGCATGTACAGAACTCACCAGTCAGCAACGCCTAAAGTACAAGGATTTGTGAGTACATCTGGAATTGAAAATGGAGACGAGCAAAGCCAAGGCAATACAACAACCAGTGATTATAATAGCTATGCAAGTAATGAGTATGAGCAAACTACAACATTACCCAATAGTATAACAAGTTCACCAAGTGCAGGTACAAGTACAAGTACTAATAGTGCAACCAACAATAGCAGTGTAGCCTTTGCACCAAGTATGGGTATAAATCAATTTGGAGAAGATGGAATTAATAATATAAATACGAACGAGGAGTATAAAGAAGACGCCTTAGCAAAAGGAGGACCAAATAACAGCAGTAATGAATATCAACAAGGTCAACAAAACAATAACAGTTCAAGTAGTACAGTAGTTACAGGAAGCACAACAATAACTACAGGTAGTAATGTAGCAAGTTCATCAAGTGGAACAGCAGCAAGAGTAAGTAGCCCAACAGTAGTAACAGCCCCACCAAGCCCAAGTGGTAGTACAGGAGGTGGCAGTGGAGGAGATCCATTTGTACCAATAGATGATTATTATGGTTTAATATTTTTGATAACAGTAAGTACACTAGTAGGCGTATTTACTATCAAAAAATCGAAAATGATTTAAACTCAAAAAACAATTTTTTAAAGCTGTCTCTCAAAAAGACAGCTTTTTTATTTAATTTAATATATGCTTTTACATATTCACTACAACAACCCAAATCCACGACAAATAAAAACTGTTGTCGATTGCCTTAAAAGTGGTGGAACTATAATTTACCCAACCGATACAATTTATGGTTTGGGTTGCGATATTTATAATCATAGAGCAATAGAAAAAGTATGCCAAATCAAAAACATTAGCCCACAAAAAGCCAATTTAAGTTTTGTGTGTTACGATTTAAGCGACCTAAGTAAATACACCAAAAGCATATCAACTCCATTGTATAGAGTATTAAAAAATTATTTACCTGGCCCATTTACTTTTATTTTGCCAGCTAGTAAAGAAGTACCAAAAATTTTGCATTCAAAAAAAAGTACAATAGGTTTAAGGGTTCCTGATAACAATATAGCCAAATCAATAATCGAAAACTTAGGAAACCCAATATTAAGTGCTAGTTTACCAGGAGAAATGATTGAAGAATATACCGACCCAAGTTTAATGTATGAAAACTTTAAAGACAAAGTAGATATTGTAATTGATGGTGGTATTGGTGGCTTTATTCCATCTACAATTATTGACTGTACTACTGATAACTATGAAGTAATAAGAGAAGGTTTGGGTGTATGGATTGACTAAAAAAAATTGGTCCCAATAAAAATCGGGACCTCAACCAAAACTAACTGCTTATGAGAAAAAAATTATTCTTTTATTATAGACAAATAGAAAAGTAAAATGTTTTATAATTTTTAATTTTTTTTAAAATTATTTTTTTGTCTTCAATTTAATGCCAAAAACAAAGAATTAACTTTAACCCAGATTTTGCAGTTGAAATTTATTACAAAGCTCAAACGCTTCATATATAAGCA
>JAAFHG010000217.1 GCA_013297585.1 Chitinophagales bacterium | reverse complement strand
GTAGTGCATAGATTGGCTATACAAATCAATTTTTGCTTCTGCTGCTTTCACAAACTTTCCGTTGTGATAAATGATGGTGTTCTCGTTGTAGTAACTCATTGTTTTTGTTTTTTGAGGCAAAAAAAAACCGCCTCTATTGAGGCGGTTAAGTATGCTAATTTTAAATTAAATTATATACAATTTCCACCTCCAATACTTGCAGGAATAATAAGGACCACCACTACAATAATAATTGCAGTTTTGATGATTGAGATATTAAGCCTGTTTAGTAACATAGAAGTGATTTGATGCTGTAAACATAAATACTTCTATGTAAAATGCAAAGAACTTTTTTTCGTGATTTTAATGATTATAGTGATTGAATGAATTTGTGAGATATGCTGAATACCGTTCTGAAAGCTCCAGTGTGCGACGCAACAAATGCTAAATAGTTATTCAATTGCTGGTCACCAAAAAATACCTCCATCATATCAAATCATTTCTATCATTTTAATCAGCGGTTACTTTATATCACTGTTGATTTGCGCAACATGATATTTTCTTGATTCACATCGCCTTCTATTTTATCGCCTACATAGTCAGCAATTAATTCGCCAAGTGTTGAGGTAAAATAAAAGTTGATGGGGTCAATATCTTTAGTAACAAAATTGTTTGTCAAGGTCCAATTTACAGCTGCACGAACTTTATCGCCTTCTTTGTGTAAACCAAAGTAGTCAAGCATCATCGCGGCCGATAAAATAGAACCAATAGGGTTGGCAATGTCTTTGCCAGCAGCTTGTGGGTAAGAACCATGAATAGGCTCGAACAAGGCTGTGATATTGCCGATAGAAGCCGATGGCGCCATGCCTAAAGCGCCACCAATAGCGCAAGCTTCGTGGCTGATAATATCGCCAAATAGGTTCTCTGTCAATATTACATCAAACTGTTTTGGGTTTAATATTAGCTTCATGGATGCATTATCTGCATACATGTAATCTACCGCAACATCAGTGTATTGTGTTGCGATTGCTTGTATTGTTTTGCGCCACAGACGTGAAGTTTCTAAAACGTTTGCCTTATCTATTAGCGTTAACTTTTTTCTTCTTTGTTGTGCTGCTTTAAAAGCTAAATGCGCAATGCGTTCTATTTCTTCAACAGTATAAATGCAAGTGTCTTCAGCTACTTTACCGTCTTCACTTATTGCTTTATCGCCAAAATAAATGCCACCAGTCAATTCACGATAAACAACTAAGTCTATACCATCTAAATTTTTAGGATTTAATGGCGACAAATGCTTGATGTTTGGGTATAAAATTGTAGGACGGATATTAGCAAATAATTGCAACACTTTTCTCAACTTCAATAAACCTTGCTCTGGGCGAACTTTTGAAATTGGATCGTTATCGTATTTTGGATGACCAATAGCACCAAATAAAATTGCATCACTTTCTAAGCAAACTTCTATTGTTTCGTCTGGTAATGGATTGCCTGTTTTATCTATCGCAGTTGAACCCATTATGCAAAATTTATATCTAAAATCGTGACCATAGTGTTCGGCCACAGCATTTAATACTTTTATGGATTGTTGGGTAACTTCTGGGCCAATACCATCACCTAATATAACTGCAATATTTTTTTTCATGCCCCTAGCCCCTGAAGGGGAATTTTTAAAATAGCTCTTATTTGCAGTATTCATTTGTAAAACGTATTATTAACGGTCTTAAGATTTCAATTAAGCGGTTGCTACAACACCCTTTAGGGCAGGGGTAGCCATTTTATGTAAATCTTCGTCCATGACTTCTTTTTTACTATCGGCAACCTTTAAGAATTCTTCGTAAAAAGCATCAATTTCATCTCTTGTAAATTGGTAGCCTAATTTATGAAAACGGAAAGCCAAAGCGCTGCGACCGCTACGAGCTGTCAAAACAATTTTAGATGTATCTGCACCAACTTCTGCTGGGTTCATAATCTCGTAAGTGGTAGCTTCTTTTAAGAAGCCATCTTGGTGAATACCACTTGAATGTGAAAATGCATTGGCACCAACAATAGCTTTATTTGGTTGAACTTGCATACGCATTGTATCGCTAACCAAGCGGCTTAACGGATGTAATTTCTTAGTATTTACATTGGTGTGTAAACCAAGCTGGTGTTGTTTTAAAATCATTACCACTTCTTCTAAGGCAGTGTTGCCGGCACGTTCGCCAAGACCATTAATAGTACACTCAATTTGACGAGCGCCTGCAATAACACCTGCAATTGAATTGGCTGTAGCCAGTCCTAAATCGTTATGACAATGGCAGCTTAAAATGGCTTTATCAATATTGGGTACATTGTTTTTTAGGTACGAAATAATAGCTGCATACTGGTGTGGTAAGCAATAACCAGTTGTATCAGGAATATTAACAACCGTAGCGCCTGCTGCAATAACTGTTTCTACCAATTTAGCAAGGAAAGAAATATCGGCACGGCCAGCATCTTCGGCGTAAAACTCTACATCGTCTACAAAGTTTTTACTCCAAATAACGGCTTGTTTTGCACGAGCCAAAATGTCTTCTCTGCTAGTGTTGAACTTGTGTTTAATGTGAATATCAGAAGCGCCAATACCTGTGTGAATACGTGGTCTTTTAGCATATTTTAGTGCCTCAGCAGCTACCTCAATGTCTTTTTGTACTGCACGAGTAAGCCCACAAATAGTAGCATTTTTAACTATTTTAGAAATCTCGTTAACGCTTTCAAAATCGCCTGGCGATGAAATAGGAAAACCTGCTTCAATAATATCTACACCTAACTCTTCTAGGGCTAAAGCTAGTTCAATTTTCTCTTTAGTATTTAATTTACAGCCAGGCACTTGCTCGCCATCGCGTAAGGTAGTATCGAAAATATATACATGTTCTTGTGACATGGAACGATAATTTTTTTAAGTAATAAAACTTTGTCTATTGAAATTTTACAAGCAATAGCATACGAACTTACCTTGCAATACTTTATAAAATCTGCCAAAGTTGGTTGTATTTTACAGGGTATAAATGGCGGTATTTTTTATAGAAGTGAATATTGGTAAGGGTTTTAGCTAAAATTAATTACGATGCCTAACAGAAGTACAGATAACTTATTTCAACTTATAAAGTCGCTTGAAAAAGGCGAAAAGCGTAATTTTAAGCTATATGTACAGCGAAATTCGGCTGATGATAATTTAAAAATTATTCAACTATTTGATGCGCTAGACAAGCTTTCTGAATACGATGAAACGGCTTTGCTGAAAAAAGTACCTGCCATTTCTAAGCAACAATTATCTAATGCCAAAGCGCATTTATACAAGCAAATACTAAGTAGCTTGCGCTTATTAAAAGATGATGACAACATAGATATTCAGTTACATGAACAAATGGATTTTGCCAAAATATTGTACAATAAAGGCTTGTATTTTCAGAGTTTGAAGGTTTTGGACAAAATAAAAGACATTGCGAAGCAACACAACCAAATTACGTTTCAATTGCAAGCAGTAATTTTTGAGAAGAAAATTGAAGCACTGCACATTACACGTAGTATTGGTAATAGGGCAGAAGCTTTAAGTGCCGAAAGCGATAGTATTAACCAACATTTAAGTTTAATAGGCAAGCTGTCTAATCTGGCCTTGCAGATGTATGGTTGGTACATACAACACGGCCATGCAAGAGATAAAAAGGATGTACACGCTATAAAATCTTTTTTTGAAACCAACTTGCCTGTTTATCGCGTAGAAGAAATGGGCTTTTATGAGAAACTATACTTGTATCAAGCTTATTGTTGGTATGGTTTTATTCTGCAAGATTTATTGATGTATTATCGCTATACCAAAAAATGGGTAGAGTTGTTTGACGATGTGCCTTTTATGCAAACCATAGAAGCGGGTCAATACATAAGAGGTATGCATAATTTATTGAGTGCACATTTTAACTTAAATAATATTGATAAATTTGAAATAGACCTGCAACGTTTTGAACGATTCGCAGCATCTGAGGCAGCAAAAAGTACACACAATGCAGCCATACAAACTTTCGTGTATTTGCACATCAGTAAAATAAACAAGCACTTTTTGCAGGGAACATTTACCGAAGGGCTAGAATTGGTATCTTGTATAAATGATAAGCATAGAGTATTGGTATTTTACTACAAAATAGCTTGCTTATACTTTGGTAGTGGCGATAATGAAAAAGCTATTGACTATTTGAATAAAATTATCCATTGGAAAGTGAATCTACGTACAGATTTACAGTGTTATGCACGTTTGTTACACTTAATAGCACATTATGAACTAGGTAATTATGAGTTGCTAGAGTATTTGATTAAATCGGTGTATCGTTTTATGGCAAAAATGAATAACCTAAGTACGGTTGAGGAAGAAGTTTTTAAGTTTATTCGTAAATCATTCTCATTATCACCCAAAAAATTAATACCAGCTTTTGTTACGCTAAAAGAGAAGCTAGAAAAACTAGAAGGTAATCCATTAGAAAGTCGCAGTTTTATGTACTTAGATATTATTGGCTGGCTAGAAAGCAAAATTATTAATGTACCTGTGCAGGAAATTCGCCGACAGAAGTTTTTAGAAGGTAGAAAGGGTAGTGGTGTGAAAGGGTAAATGAATTTTCGCTTTTGCCGTTATACCTTATGGTCTTAATAATCTAGCCAACTTTTGTAGTAAATTTTAAATGCTTCAAAATTTATTACAAGTTGTTGTTTATGAGCTTGATGTGCTAAATAGTTTGTAGACCATGAGAGTGAAATATTGCATTGCTTGAAAATTTTGGCACAGTTTTCATATATTTTTTTGCAAACCCTATCAAACCCAAATGAAAATTATACTCACACTTTTAGTGATAATCCCGCTCGTTTTATCCGCTCAATCTAAAAAAAACAGGTTTGACAAACTGCCGCTTATTGAAAGCATGACGTCTGATACTGTAAAAGGAACATATTATCAGATATTATTTCTGTACGATGAAAGTGATAGGGTAGTTAGTATTACCAATAAAGTATTAAAAATTGCAATTAGCTCTGAGACGAACATTGAACCAGCTGAACAAATAATTAAACAGCAAACATTTGAATATAAAGGCACTGATTTAGCACCTTTTTCTAGAAGATTAGTAGCTTATGAGTATGATGAAAACAATAAAAAATGGTATTTAGCTTCAAATGAGCAGCAATATTTTTTGTATAAAAATGGGCAGCGAGTAGGCGATAGTTCTTTTTTATCTGAAATGAATGTTTATGACATGAAATGGGACAAAAAAACTAAAAAGCGCATTGGTTTTTTAGAACAAAAAAATGGGCGCATTTATCATGAAATGGATTTAACAAAACCGGGCAACGATCCTGTTTCTAGTTATTACAACATTTACACCGATGAATTAAAACTAACGCCTAAATCAAATATTGGTTATACATCTTCTGAGTACCGACATGACAATCATGGTGGTGGCCAATCGTACTATACTTTATTTAAATATGATACAATGTTTAACCCCTTAAAACAGCTAAACATTGCTAATAGTTTAGCAAATGATAATCTATGCCTTTTTAATGGCAGACATTACACAGATTTTAGTAGCAGCGGTGTTATTTATCGTGAAGGAAAATATGGCGATGTAGATTTAAACTGGTATTTCGTTAATCAAAATAATCCTTTGAATTATTTTGTAACGGTAAATGATCAAACTTCACCTTTCAAATACATTTTTGAATGTAGATATACCTATAACCATTTTAAACAACCCATTTATGCTAAAACTAAGGTGAGGCTTGTATTTAATGGATCTGGTAAATTTTATTCAAAACATCAAGCGCACATCACTTTTAAATACAAAAAATAACCCAACTAGGCGTAGTTTGCATTTCATCGTCTCGGCGTATGGCTTTGCCTACGCCGTTTTTAAACTTGCTGCAAATACTTTTTTATTTGTAGCAAATGCTACTATGAGTACAACAGCGTAGGCGAAGCCATACGCCGAGACGGGTGGTGCAGGTACTGTAAAAGATTACACCATTACTATTGCGCCTGAATTACATAATATTACTGTGCCAAAGAATGATTTGTGTATGTATATTGCAGCAACGAAAGTAATGAGGATGTGTTCTTTGATAATTTACAAGTAACCCATACCAAAGGCCCATTGGTAGAAGAAACGCACTACTATCCGTTCGGGTTGGTGATGCAAGGGATATCCTCGAAAGCGGCAGGTACACTTGAGAACAAATACAAGTTTGGTGGTAAAGAGCTGAACAACAATGAATTTTCACCACTAGCGCTGGTCTCTGACCAGTGATAAAGTGTTACTTAGTTGCAACATAAACGCATTAAAAATTAAGTAACGTAGTCAAACAGGTCAGAGACCTGCTCGAGTGAGCATAATTTGCATGGTCGAATAGAACGAGAAAAGGATCAGGGCAAACGCATCTAAATTTCCTTAAAGAGTACAGTTTCTAAAAACTTATCGTTTAATATACACATCATCCTTTTGTTCTTGATACTAGCTTTAGTTGTTTTATCATTCTTGATTAAATTGA
>JAAFHG010000017.1 GCA_013297585.1 Chitinophagales bacterium | reverse complement strand
CACATAACGGCAAAACAATTATTGTACAGCGGTCTAATGAGGATATAACCACGCTAAGTGGCCCCAAGGTAACGTCTATAGTAAAAGATAAAAGTGGCATAATTTGGGTAGGTACGCAAGAACAGGCACTTAATAAAGTTGTAGGTTTTAGAGGCGATATTCCTGTATTTGAGCGCTATCCTGAAAGAATAGGCATTACCGGCGCCATTCAAAACGATAGAATAAGCTGTATGCTAGTAGATAGAAAAAATCATTTATGGGTAGGCACATACGATGGGCTGCATTTGTACAATAGAAATAACAATAAATTTAACTTAGTAACCTCTACCGATAAAGTAAATAAGTTATCTAACAATACAATACTTTCTATGGCCGAAGATAGCTTTGGTAATATTTGGGTAGGTACGCAGCAGGGGTTAAATAAAATATCTTTAATAGATGGTAATAAGCTACTTATAAAAAATTATTACCAATGTTCTGGTTTTCCTAACGATTATGTGCATGCCGTATTGATAGATAATACTAATAATGTGTGGATGAGCACCAATAAAGGTATCACAAAATTTAATTCTATTTCTGGTAGTTTTAGAAATTTTGATACAAGGGATGGAGTTTTGTCCAATACATTTGCAGAAAATTCATCATATATAAAAGCTAACGGCGAAATGTACTTTGGGGGCTTAAATGGTGTTACTTTCTTTTACCCCGATAGCATTTATTTAAATCATTACAAAGCGCCAGTTTATTTGACTAATCTTCAAATAAACAATAAAAATATAACTGTTGGTAAAGTAATAATGCGAGACAAAATACTATCTAAAGCATTATTTGTAACACCAAGTATTACACTATCGTACAAAGAAAATATATTATCGTTAACGTATGCAAGCTTAGATTACCACGCATCTGATAAAAATCAGTATCAATATATATTAGAAGGTTTTGATGATCAATGGGTAGATGCTGGTTTTAATAGAACAGCAACTTATACAAGCTTACCATCGGGTACCTATTATTTTAAAGTAAAAGCGTCTAATAGCGATCAAATATGGAACGATGAAATAGCTAGTATACAAATAACAATACTACCGCCACCATGGAAAACTTGGTGGGCTTACACCATTTATTTTTTACTTATTACTGGTTTACTATGGTTATCTAGACACATGAAAATAAACCGTATTAACCTAAAAAATAAGCTAGAAATTGCCAATATTAATTATGAGAAAGAGCACGAAATAGCTGAAATTAAAAATAAGTTTTTTGCAAATATTTCTCACGAATTTAGAACGCCGCTTACCTTAATGATAGGCCCACTAGACGACCTAGCGGAAGATGCAAGCATTGGTTATGGTGTAAAAGAATCAATACAAAAAATTCAAAACCAAGCAAAGCGGCTATTAAGCTTAATAAACCAATTGTTAGACTTTCATAAGGCCGAAACAAAAGCCTTAAAACTTAATACTAGCAACTGCGATATGATTGCATTATTAAAATCGGTATACGCATCTTTTGAGGAGGAGGCAAGTAGAAAAGGTATACAATTTACTTTTTATTCTAACAGAAAGGCACTTTTTTTACCAATAGATAGAGAGAAAATTGAAAGTATTATGTACAATCTACTATCAAATGCTTTTAAGTTTACGCCAGCCGGTGGCGAAATTAGGCTCGCAATAACCTACCTAGAGACAGCTGATTTTAGCTGCGAAATTTTAGTAGCCGATACTGGTAAAGGCATTAATAAGGAAGATAAAGAAATGATATTTGATAGATTTTATCAAGTAGCGCAGGCCGAACCAGGAAAATATGTAGGTACTGGTATAGGCTTGGCTTTTGTAAAAGACTTAATAGAGCTGCACCACGGAAATATTGTGTTAGAGGATAATCAACCACTAGGATCGCTGTTTAGAATTAAACTACCAATAAAAGAAATAAACTACTTAGAGGGCGAAATTGCTAATACAGATGAACCTGATACAGAAGCTATTATAAGCGATAAAGCGCTAGAAAATGCAGAGTTACCCATTATTTTAGTAATTGAAGATAATGAAGATGTAAACCAATATTTGTGTAAAACAATAGGCAAAACTGCAAGCGTAGTTTCTGCAAAAGATGGTAAGCAGGGGCTTGAAAAAGCGTTTAAAACAATACCCGACTTGGTAGTAAGTGATGTAATGATGCCCGAAATGGATGGTTACGAATTTTGTAAAGCATTAAAAGAAGATAATAGAACCTCACATATTCCGGTAATATTATTAACTGCTAAGTCCGATGATTTGTCGCAGATAGAAGGTATTAAGTTAGGTGCCGATGTTTACCTTGGAAAGCCATTTAAGCCTGCACTTTTATTATCGCACATAAATAACCTAATTAAGTCTAGAAAAAAATTAAAAGAATTATTTGCGCAAAAGCTAAACCTAGCACCTAGCGATATAGAAGTTACTTCGTTTGATGAGGAGTTTATAAAAAATGCCATTCGTTTTGTAGAAGAAAATATAGAGAAAGATGAGTTTTTAATAGATGAGCTGGCTACAAAACTAAATATGAGCCGTTCTACTTTTTATAGAAAACTAAAAGGACTTACTGGTATGTCTGGCTCCGATTTTATACGCCTAATAAAGTTAAAAAGAAGCGCTCAACTGCTTAAAACGGGTGAATACACCGTTAGTATGGCAGCTTATAATGCAGGGTTTAACGACTTGAAAAATTTTAGAAAAAGCTTTCAAAAGCAATTTGGCGTTACCCCCTCTGAATACATGAAACAAAAAGATGAATAGTTGCTTATACAAGCAAGCTGGCGTTTATAAATGTGGTTAGCCAATTCCATTGCGGTATATGCGTAAAAAATACAGCGTGCATAGCTAATAGCGCTGCCTTTAATGTGGGCAGGGATTATTTGAATGTAAATGCCTCATATGTTAGGATTTAATAATATTAAATTGATTTACAATATAAAAAATGTATTGTATTTAGTTTCATTAAATAAATAATTTAATAGAAGTGTTTTGTGCATTTTTATAAGTAAAATATTATAATCTGTAATATAAAGGTGTATTTTGAACGGTAATAGCCCCTTATTTGAGTAAATACACCCCTAGTGGTGTGCGTTTTTAGGTCGAATATTGTTTTTGATATTACGAGTTTGCTTTTTTCTAACGATTTTTTTTCATTGCCAAAATTTCTCCGTATGTGTTTTTTTACAAAACTCAAACTAAGAGCGTTCTGCTACACGCTTTTTGCTGCATCAGTACTTTTATTTTCCAATCCTTCAAGAACGCAACCCAAACAGGTTGGTGATATTATTGTAAAAGGTAAAGTGGTATCTGATAAAGATAATCAACCATTGGTGGGTGTAACAGTGCAAATGAGTACCAAAAAAGGTGTAAAAGCTGTTACAGACGCAAATGGTATGTATCAAATAAAAGTGCCTAGAGATACCAAGTTGCTGAGTTTTAGTTATGTGGGCTACGTACCAGTAGAAACCATTTTATTAAACAGAACACAAGTAAATATAACCTTAACGGCCATTGTGTCAGATTTAGATGAGGTAGTAATTGTAGGGTACGGTACACAGAAAAAAGTGAACCAAACAGGTTCTACCGAAACTGTAAAGTTTGATGATGCAGTAAATGAAACTGTTACAAATAGTGCACAACTAATGTACGGTAAGTTTTCAGGTGTTTTAATTACACAAGGTAGCGGCTTACCAGGTGCCGATGATTCTCAAATACAAATTAGAGGTGTTGGTACTTTCAATTCAACCAATCCACTAGTTGTTATTGATAATATTCAATACGATGACATGGTGGCTTTTAATAATTTGGCTCCATCAGATATTGAAAGTATTTCTGTTTTAAAAGACGCTTCTGCTAGTTCTATTTATGGTGCAAGAGGTGCTAATGGTGTAATTGTGGTTACTACCAAGCAAGGTAAAAAGGGTACCATGAACATGATTTATAATGCGTACACTGGTACTCAAAAAGCCACTGTTGTAGCCAAATATTTAAATGCATTTGACTATGCAACACTATTTAACGAACGTGAGATAAACATGAATGGGCCTGCTGCTGCTTTAAGGTATTCTGCTGCAAATCTTCAAGCAATAAAAGACGGCTCTAAACCCGACGAATACGCCAATACCGATTGGGCAAAAGAAATTTTAAGATCAGCGCCTATTACCAACCATTATTTATCTTTTTCTGGCGGTAATGATAAAACAACTTATAGGGCATCATTAGGTTTTATAAATCAAGATGCAATTGTAAGAGGTAAGTTTGAAAATAAAAGATATACAATTGGTTTAAACCTAAGTACAAAGGTGAAAGAATGGTTAACCGTATCTAATGTAACAAATGCTTTTTGGAGTGTTTTTAAAGGGCCAAACAATGGGGCTGCTGCTATTACTGGCGAAACTGGTATTATCAACCAGTTTCAAAGATCGGCACCAACAGTGCCAGTGTACTACTCTAATGGGCAATTTGGCATTGCCGATGGCTCTCGGTTGAATATACAAAACCCGAGCTTTCAAATAAATAATCCATTATTTACCGGGCAAAATGGTAATAATATTAATAACACTATTAATTTTTCTAACAGATTTGGTGTAAAAGCAAATATTACCAAAAACCTAAACTTTGAAACTAGTGGTAGTGTTAATTTAATATTTACTAATACGAGTAACACAAGCCCCAAAGTAGATTTGTTTGATAATTTTGGTAACCTAGTTATACAATCAAACGCCAATAGCCTAAGTAAATCATCATTGTTTAGGTATAAATTATTAAACGAAAATATTTTAAGGTATACTAAAAAAATTAATAGAGATCATGATGTGTCTGTGTTGCTTGGCCACTCATTAATTTATGAGCGAAGTGACAATTTCACAGGTTCTTTATCTGGTTTTCCTAGTAATAATCCACAAGTGTTTGATGCTGGTGGTACCTTGCTACCTACTGTAGGTGGTACTGGTTTTGAAGTAGCAGTACAATCGTTCTTTTCTCGTTTCAACTATAGCTACAAATCAAAATATTTGTTTGAGTTTAATGTAAGGCGTGATGGATCTTCTCGTTTTGGGCCCACTAATTTATATGGTAATTTCCCTTCAGCTTCTGTAGGCTGGAGAATGACAAATGAGAAATTCATAAAACCAATTAAATGGATTTCTGAATTAAAACTACGTGCAAGTTGGGGTATTACAGGTAACGATAATGTAGGTAACTATTTGTATCAATCAACCCTAAATACTAATATATATTATTTTACAGGCACAACAGATGCTGGTGGTGTAGCCATTACAACTTTGGCAAATCCTGATATTAGATGGGAAAAAACTAACCAGTTTGATATTGGTGTTGATGCTGGATTGTTTAAAAACAAACTAACCGTTACGGCAGATTATTATAAAAGACTAAGCTTTGATGTGTTGTATAGAAACTTCCCAATACCTAGTTCTATTGGTTTCTCAAATATACCAGCATTAAACGCTGCAAGCGTAATTAACGAGGGTTTAGAATTATCTGTAAGCTATAGAAATAAAATTGGTAAGGTTAACTATAACATAGGTACAAGCATAAGCTGGTTTGCAGATAATAAGGTAACCAAATTAGGAACCCAAGTTGATATTCCAACAATTGGTGCTAGCACTATTACTAATATAGGTTTACCATTTAATGCTTATTATGGCTACAAAGTAGCAGGCGTTTTTCAAACAGCAACCGAAGTAGCTGCTTCACCTGTACAGCTTGGTAGCCCATTAACGGCTCCGGGCGATTTTAAATATGCTGACATTTCTGGCCCAAATGGCAAGCCGGATGGTGTTATTGACCCAAATGACAGAACCGTAATTGGTAACCCTTATCCAAAATATACTTACAATGTAACTGGTGGATTAAACTATAAAAGCCTAGATTTTAAGTTTGTATTTAATGGCGTTTCACGTGTTGATAGATATTTAACAGCAAATGGCCAATCACCATTAGCAGGTGATAGAAATAATGCTTTAGCATATTGGATTAATAGATGGACACCTGCAAATCCTTCAACTACCTATTCGAGGGTAGGTGGTGTAAATAATACACTTCCATCTGATTTTTATGTGCAGGATGTATCGTATTTACGCCTTAGAAATATAGAGATTGGGTATAGTTTTTCGAATAAAGTGTTAAGAAAAGCTGGCCTTAGCACATTGCGATTATATATAAGTGGTCAAAATATGTTAACGTTTACCAAGTTTAAAAACTTCGATCCAGAGAGGCAAGCAGCTTCAAACACAGAACAGTTAACCCCACTTTACAAAGTATATTCATTTGGCCTAAATATTAAAATTTAAAAAGTTTTATATGAAAAAATTAATCACACTACTATCTATAGTAGGTCTCTTCAGCTGCTCAAAAGAATTTCTTGATAAGAGAAACCTGAGCCAAATTGTTGTTACAGAATTTTGGAAAGATTCAGCGGATGCCATGTTTGCTCTAAATGGTATTTATGATGCATTACAGCCCACCCAAATGTATGGCGGTTGCTTAAATGCAAACGCTGGCTTACCTATGTACGACAATTTTGGCGACAATTGTTACAATTCTTATAAATATGAAGGGCCAGGTAACTATATGATTGCTTTGGCAAATGCAACTACTGGTATGTTTCAAAATTTGTGGGCTCAGAGTTACGCTGGTATTGGTAGGGCCAATTATTTTATAGAAAATATTGATAAAGTACCTGCTACAGAATTAACTGATGCCACAAAAAAACAAATGTTGGCACAAGCCTATTTTTTAAGAGCTAGTTTTTATATGAATTTGGCTATCTATTTTCAAGATGTGCCACTTGTGTTATCAGTACAAAATTTAAATACTGGTTATCTTCCAAAAAATACATATGCCGAAGTATCTGCACAAATAGAAAAAGATTTTTTGGCAGCAGCAAGTGTATTGCCAAATGCTTACCCCGCTGCACAACTTGGTTATGCCACTAATGGTGCTGCCTTAGGTATGCTTGCAAGGTTGTATATGTACAATAAAGAGTATCAAAAAGCTTTAGATGTAACTACCCAACTTTTAACATTAGGCTACACACTAAATGCCAGTTACGCTAATTTATTTGTACCAGCAGGTGAAACATCTACAGAAATTGTATTTGCTGTACGGTTTGTAAACAATTCTCTGCAAGGTGGCGAAACCTTTTCTTCAACATTTGTAACACTGCCAAAAGTAAATCAGCAACCCATGCCAAATTTGGCTAGGGAATATTATTGTACAGATGGAAAACCAATTACAACATCACCCCTTTATAACCCAGCTAATCAAAAAGCAAATAGAGACCCACGTTTTGCAGCTAGCTTTTATGTAGTAGGCGATACCTATATAGCTGGTCAGCCAGTATATCAAGGTGGTGCAACACCTTATGGCCAGCGTAAATACCTACGTACTACATCGGTTTCTGGTATTGCAGTTTCTGGTGCGGGTAGTCAAGATTTTTATGTGTTAAGGTACGCCGATGTGTTATTAATGCGTGCAGAAGCGTTAATTGAATTAAACCAGCTAACACCTGAGGTTTATACTTTAATAAACCGCGTAAGACAAAGGGTAAATATGCGAACCATTGAAGCTGCAGAGGGTACTAACTTAAGCCAGGATGCATTAAGACAAATACTTCGCCACGAGAGAAGGGTAGAATTTGCAATGGAAGGTTTACGTTTTTACGACTTAAAAAGATGGGGTTTGGTAGAAGACGCATTTAAAAGAGCAATTGCCGATAACATTCCTGGTTATGTACCAGTTTTTCAAGGTTTAAAGTCCGAAATTTTTCCTGTGCCACAAACCGAAATTGATGTAAACAATAAAATGGTGCAACACCCAGCGTGGCGTTAACTGTTTACAGAATCATTTACATTTTACAAAAAATACAATAATTCACTTGCATAAGGTGAAGGTATTTTCTAATGCTTAGAAATAAAGAGATGAATGCTGAATAATAATAGCTTGCTTGCCTACTTATTTATTGGTTTACTAAGCTTTACAGCTTACTCTACCAATGCTTTTGTAGGTAATACCAACGAAAGTATTGGCAGTAAAAAAAGAAAAAATACCTTCGTTTTACCTACTACATATTATGTACATCCTTTTATTGGCAACGATTCAAATACTGGTACATCTACGAAAAAACCTTTTAAATCGCTTGAAAAAATTGAACAGCTTACATTAAATGCTGGCGATAAAATTATTCTTGATGCTAATGTAAGTTACGAGGGAAGTTTACGCTTGATTGGTCAGAATGGCAATACCGAACAGCCAATTATTATCACATCGCTGGATTGGGGCAATGTAAAATCTACCAAACGAGCCATCATTAATTTTAAAAGCAGAGCGAATGGTATTCTTATTCAAGATTGTAGTTATATTAATATTGCTAATATTAGCTTAACAGCCAATGGATTTAGTAATAGCAACGAAGCGTCAGACATGCGATGTGGTGTATTAATAAATAGTGTAAACAAGGCTTTAATAACACATATAACACTTAGTAACTTACTTATAAATGATGTGTATTACGAAAACGAAGGTTTTGTAAGAGATAAAGACGAAGTTAAAAGCCCTAATGGAACACAAAAATATGGCTGGGGTATTAGACTAATAAGTAAGCAGCAAACTAATGTAATAGAAAATGTAAATATAGACAATTGCGATATTTTTAATGTAAGTCATACAGGTATTAAACTTACAGGCAATAAAAAAAACATTAAACTGATAAATATTATAAATAATACTGTAAACCATACAGGTGGGCCAGGTATTCAAATGTCTGAAGTACAGTTTATATACGTAGCTAATAATATTGTAGATCATTCTGGCAGCAATACCGATAGTCGTAAATGGGGCAGAGGTAGTGGTTTATGGACGTGGGGCGCATCTGATGTTTTGATTGAGAAAAATCAGTTTTTAAATGCCAATGGACCAGGTGACTCAAATGGCTCTCATATAGATTACAATTGCAATAATATAATTATTCAGTATAATTTTAGTGCTAATAATGCAGGTGGTTTTTGCGAAGTATTGGGCAATAATTATAACAGTGTTTACAGGTACAATATTAGTGTTAATGATGGGTACAGGATAAAAGGAAAAAATGGCGCTTTTCAAGAAGGTAAAATACTGTGGTTAAGTGGCTATCAAGGTAATAATCAGCCTCGTAGCGGTCCTTTTAATACCTATATATATAACAATACCATTTATGTTGATGCCACACTACAACCCAAATTGGCCTTTACAAATACTTGTAATGGCGTTTTAATAGCCAATAATATTTTCTACTCCAGCAATCCATTTCAGCTTGTTCTTGGCGATCAAAACAAAGCCGACTTAAGTGGCAATAATGCAATTGCTAATATGTGTATTGCCAACAATTTATTTTTAAAGGTTAAAAGTTTACCTGTAGAATTAGAAATATACGAGCGCAATACGCTTGTAGGAAACCCTGCTTTTAAAAACGGGGGCGGCTCAAATATTAAGGATTATATACCGCAAAGTACAACCTTAATTAAAGGTAAAGGCGTGGTAGTAGCAGCCATTAACACAAGTACATTAAGTGATACGTTTACGTTGCAACTAGCAAAAGATATTTTAGGAAAACCCATAGCTAGTGTGCCGAGCATAGGCGCTATTGAAATAAGTAATTAAAATATTAATGTGTAAGCCGCTAGTATATATGAATAAAATACTTCTCTTTCTACTTACAACGTGTTTAATTGTTTCATGTGCTAGTACAAAAAGCGAAAAAAAGCAAAAACCCAATATTGTGATTATCTATATTGATGATTTGGGCTATGGCGATGTAAGCTGTTACGGTGCTACAGCAGTACAAACGCCAAATGTAGATGCGTTAGCTAAAAATGGTATCAGATTTACCGATGGGCATTGTTCAGCATCTACATGTACACCTTCACGTTTTGCATTATTAACAGGCAGTTATGCCTTTAGAAATAATGCTGCTATTTTACCAGGCGATGCACCCATGTTGATATCGTCAAGTAAAGCAACATTGGCATCGGTACTTAAAAATGCTGGCTATACAACAGGTGTAGTAGGCAAATGGCATTTAGGTTTGGGTGATGGAAAGCCCAATTGGAATGCTGAGATAAAGCCTGGTCCTGCACAAATTGGTTTCGATTACAGTTTTTTAATACCCGCAACGCCAGATAGAGTGCCTACGGTTTACATAGAAAATCAGCGAGTAGTAAATTTTAATTCAAATGATTCTATTTCGGTAAGCTATAGCGAAAATATTAGTAAAGATGCCACAGGTTTAGCACATCCAGAAATGTTAAAAATGCAGGCAGATAGCCAGCATGGTGGCACTATTGTAAATGGTATAAGTAGAATTGGGTTTATGAAAGGTGGCCATCAAGCTTATTGGAAAGATGAAGAGTTTGCTACAGTTTTAAACAATAAAGCAACCGAATTTATAACACAACATAGGCAAAAGCCCTTTTTCTTATACTACAGTATGCCATCTATACACGTACCAAGAGCACCAAATGCAAGGTTTGTAGGGGCTACCAAAATGGGGGCACGTGGCGATGCTATTGTAGAAATGGATTGGATGGTAGGTAAAGTAATGGAAGCCCTAAAAAAGCTTGAAATAGAAGATAATACGCTTGTTATTTTTAGTAGCGATAATGGGCCTGTATTAGATGACGGTTATACCGATAATGCTGCAACACTTATAGGTAATCATGCAGCATCGGGTATATATAAGGGTGGTAAATACAGCGCTTACGAGGGTGGAACTAGAGTGCCCATGATTGTTTACTGGCCAAACGTAGTTAAGCCTGATGAAAGTAATGCCTTGATAAGTCATGTTGATTTATTGGCTTCGCTAGCAAAACTTGTGGGTGAAGACATTAATAAAAATAACGCAACAATAGATAGTGAAAATATGATATCTGTTTTGCTTGGCAGATCTAAAGAGGGCCGAAAGCTGATGATTGAAGAAGCTTTTACAACATCGCTACGTTCTGGCAATTGGAAATATATTGCTCCTTTTAATGGTAAAGCGCCCGAATGGTTAAAAAACAAAGTAGTGGCTACTGGCTTGCAAGCTACTGCGCAGCTATATAATCTTGAAGATGACCCTAAAGAGAACCATAATTTGGTAGAGCAATACCCAGATATAGTAAAGAAAATGGCTACTCAATTACAAAAAATAATTGAAAAAAAATAGCAATGGTTAGCGAAATGCTTAATTAATTATTTATAAATTTAATGCAATAAGCCTTTGCTCACGTATAAATTGTGTATCAACTCGCAATTGTTGAACTTGCTTTTTACAGTAAAAAATGCGGGTAATGCAAACGTTTTCGTTGCGATGCCTTAATAAGCAATTAATTTCTCATTTTTTAGCTTCTGAAATTGAATTTTGGTCAGTTTACACCGCTTTTCTGGCTTATTACCACCCACATGCTTCCACGTTTAATGGTGAATATTGCTCACACAATTATGCTTGTTTCTAACGATTTTATGGCTTCTTAAAAACTACTGCTTACGCCATACTATTTGAATACTCATAATTAAATATTTAATAACAGTACAAAAAATTAAACAAACATGAAAAAGGTTTACTTATTTCTTTGCCTGCTGCTTGCGGGTACGCTTGCGCAAGCGGCCACAAACAACTGGATTGGCGCTGCAACTGGCGGTGTATGGGACAATGCTAGTAACTGGAGCGATGGTATACCTACGGCAGACGATGATGTGGTTATTACAACTACTGGTGTAACAGCTTATTCTATTGCTTTAGATTTTGCAACGTCTACTACTGTTAACTCTATTGCAATTGGTGGAACTGTGAACGTTACTTTTGCAACAACTGGCTCTATTCGTACCATTAACCTAGGAGGTGGAGGCAATACAACTACAGCATTAACTATTGCTTCTGGTAGAGCACTTACCTTAAACTCGCCAACGGCAAGTATGGGTATTGTTATAAATATCCCTGCAGGCTCTAGTACAACAATTAATGGAGCTTTAAATTTTGCCACTTTTGGAACTGGCGGTACTGTAGGAACCGGTCAGGTTAACCAATTGATAGGATTAGACGTTAACTCTATTCAGTTCAGTAGTACAGGTAGTGCTACTGCAAATGCAAGACAAGCTGCGAATATATTTGGCTCAACCGGTGCTGTTGATGAAATAGTGCTGTTTAAAACGGGTTCTAGATTTACAAGTTATAGTAATAGCTCTCCTTTTGGCACTTCTACTGCTCCTGCAGCTATTTCTAAATTTGAGCAAGGTACTACGTATGCCATATTTGGTGGTTCTGGTTATCCCAATTTAGGCGGAAGAACATTAGGGACATTACAAATAGCGAGTGGTGCAACTGCTACTATAAGTAATGCAACTGCATTAACTACTACTATTCTTGATTCATTTATAGTAACCTCTGCAACTGTTACATTGCTAAGAGGTAGTGGTGGAACATCAAACCCTAACTTTAATTTAAACAATGTAAGAGTTAGTGCCGCAGGTGGAACTAATGTAGGTGTTGTACTTAGTAATAATGGTTTCGATAATAGTTCATTTGTAATTAATGGCGGTGTTATAGTAAATACGGCGTCTGCCGCTGCTGGTAATGCTATTTTAACCTTTGGTGCTGGTGCAGAAAATACTACTAATACTTCTACATCTATTACATTCACAGGTAGTGGAAAATCTATAGCAACCGAAGATCAAGGTGCTGGTGCTGGTGTACCATCAATTATTTATAATAGTCCGTCTGCTGTTAATACTGGTGTTAAAACTACAAATATTAATATTGATAGTACGGCAAGTATTACGCTAAATGCCAATTTAAACCTTACAACCGCTAATAGTGGTATATCTAACTTAACTGTTAGAACAAAAGGCGTGTTGTCAATAGGTACAGGTTTTACTTTAACTACCAATGACAAACTTACTTTACAATCTACTGTAACTGGTACAGGTTCTATTGGCAATGGCTCTGGTACTATATCTGGCAACACTATTGTGCAGCGGTATATACCAGCTAATGCAGCATGGCGCACAATAGGTTTGCCTTTTAATGGTGCAACAAACACTTATGTAGGCGGTAGCGCTGGTACAAATGAAGTTAGTTTAAGTTATTTTGCTACAAAATCTCCAACCTGGGCTTACTACTATAACGAGGCTGCTGATAATGGTAATTATGGCACAAGTGGATCTGTAAATGCAGGCTGGACAGCTATTTCAGGTAGCACAACTGGTTTAAGTACAAAAAATGGCTTATTGGTATATGGTAGCAGAATTTCAGCTGCACAAACTTTAAGTGGTACTGGTAGCCTTAATTACGGTACACAAAGTATATTACTTTCAAAAGTATCTACGAATGGGTGGAACTTAATTGCCAATCCTTACGCATCAAATATTAGTTGGACTTCTGTTGTAGATAATTCAGAAAATGCTTCTGGTGTTTTGGCGTCAACTACAGTGTATAGAGTTAATCCTCTAGGTGGTGGTGCTTACTCGTTTAGTAGTTATGCATCTGGTTCAGCTACAGGTGTTAATGGAGGTTCTAATGTAATTGAAAATGGTGCTGCATTTTTTGTAAAAGCTGCTGCTGCAGTTAACTTAACTATTAAAGAAGCTAATAAAACTACCAATGCTGTAGGTAGTACAACAGGTGGTGTAACATTATTAGGTGCCAATGATAATTACAATTCTATACGTGTAAGCCTTAAAGGTGCTAATACTTTTTCTGATGAAGTAGTATTTGTTTGGGGCAGATTTAGTAAAGCTACCGAAGCTTTTGATAATGACCTTGATGCTTACGACTTAGGTGCAAGTGGCACACACGATTTATCTATTGTAGATAAAGAAGGCACTAGATATGCTATTTTTAATGGTGCTGATTTGCCAAAAGATGCAGAAACACGTACTTATAAATTAGCAACCAAAAATTTACGATTAGGCACTTATGACTTTGAGGTTTCTATGCCTAAAGCATTAGATAGAAACAACGAAGCTTACCTTGTAGATAACTATTTAGGTACAGCCGTGTTGGTTAAAGAAGGCCTTTCTCACAGTTTTCAAGTAACAGCAGATGCCGCTTCTAAAGCAGAAGGTAGATTTCAACTAGAAGTTCGCAAAAAACTAACAAGTGTAATAGACGAAGTTGCTACAAGCAAAACATACCTATTAAGTAATCCCACAAGAAACAATCAATTTGCTATACATTTTGGTAGCGATGCACAAGTTGCTAACTGGCAAGTTGTAGACTTAAGTGGCCGAGTAATATCTACTGGTATGTTTAAAAATGTGTACCAAGGCGATACACGTGTAGGTGAACTTAAAGCTTTGCAATCTGGCACTTACTTAGTACGCCTATTTAACGATAATGAGCCAACAGTTGTAATGAAGTTGGTTAAATTATAATATACAGTACTCAATATTTTCACTTTCAATTTTATAATGATGAAAGGTCAATTATTCTTAAAAACGACGTTGCTATTAGTTTGCAGTTTGTTTGTAGTATCTAGCTATGCTCAAAATGATGATCCGCCAACGCTGCCTAACGATCCCGAAGGCATTACCGATTATTTGCCCTTGACGCTTATTAGCTTTTCGGCTACATTACAAAATAGTACTACGCAACTTTATTGGAAAACAACCAATGAGGTAAATGTGCGCAATTTTAGTATTGAGAAGAGCAACGACGGTATCAATTTTAATGCGATAGCCACAGTAAATGCTTATAACAATCTTGTAAACAACTACGAGTTTACCGATAAAAGTGCAATAGAACAAGTTGCCTACTATCGATTAAAAATGATTGACAAAGATGGTTCGTTCCAATACAGTTTTATTATTACACTTAAAAGCAAAGTAAGTAATCGCTTATCGCTGTATCCTAACCCTGCAAACAATTTTGTAACTGTTGTTCATGGTACACCTATTGGTAATGCAAGCCTATCAGTTATAGATATTATTGGTAGAAAACTGCAAACAGTAATGATTAATAGTAATGTACAACAAACGTCATTTACACTAAATACAGTTATTAAAGCAGGTACGTATGTACTGCAATATGTAGATAACCGAGGCGTACAAAACTTGCAATTGGTAAAGCGATAATTATTGACTACAGTAATAAAAGTTGCCAAAAATAAAAGCGTACCGCAATTAATTAAAAAAACAAGCTAAGTATTGCTTAGCGCAAAATAAATAAACAATGAAAAAAAGTATAAAAATATTTAAAATGATGATGATTTTTGGTGTATTACTTATCTGTGCTACACCAGCATTTGCCGATGATGGGCCAACATTACCAGATGATCCGGAAGGAACTGTACCTATTGATGGTGGTTTATCATTACTAGTTGCAGCGGGTGTAGGTTACGCAGTAAAAAGAAAAAAAATGCAAGCAAATAAAAATGAGATACTAGATTAACGTGCTTGTGTACTTTTTAGAATTTTTGGTTTTTCTAAGTAGTGCATATGCCATCTAGTTTCACTAAACAAAAAAGAGGCGCTCTGTTCAGCGACCTCTTTTTTTATTTTATAAAAAAATGACAACTAATAATCGCCCAAAGTTTCTGGTAATTGTGCTAGTGCTCTTGCAAGCTGCTCATCATTTGGCGCAATACCATGCCATTCGTGTGAACCTTCCATAAAGTCAATGCCTTTGCCCATGCCAGTTTTCATTAAAATACAAATTGGCTTGCCTTGACCTACTAAGCCTTTAGCTTTAGTAAAACCAGCAATTAATTCGTCCATATCATTGCCATTGTCTACTTCTAAAACGGTCCAATCAAAAGCTTCAAACTTAGCTTTCAAGTTACCTAAGTTCATTACTTTACTTGTAGGGCCATCAATTTGCTGACCATTATAGTCAATAGTTGCAATAAGGTTATCTACTTTTTTATGCGCTGCAAATAGAATTGCCTCCCAGTTTTGTCCTTCATCTAGTTCACCATCACCATGTAGTGAGTAAACAATACGGTCGTCACCATCCATTTTTTTTGCTAATGCAGCACCAATTGCTACGCTCATGCCTTGGCCTAAGCTACCACTAGCAATACGTACACCTGGTAGGTGTTCATGTGTAGTTGGGTGACCTTGCAAGCGAGAGTTTAGTTTTCTAAAAGTGGCTAATTCCTTAACATCAAAATAGCCAACACGGGCTAAAACCGAGTAAAATACTGGCGAAATATGACCATTAGAAAGGAAGAATACATCTTCGCCCTTACCATCCATTTTAAAGCTGGTATCATGTTTCATTACATCAAAATACAGAGCTGTTAGGTAATCTGTACAACCTAAAGAACCACCTGGGTGACCACTTTGAACACCATGTACCATACGTACGATATCTCTTCTCACTTGAGAAGCAATGTTTTTTAGTTCTTGCGTTGTTGGCATATAATTATTGTATTAAGGTGGCTAAGTTAATCTTTTTGGCTATTTATTACAGCTTTTTACAGCTTTTAATGCCAATAGCTAAACATAGTAATGCTTTGTATATCACAATTTTGTAAATTTTTCGGTGCGGCCAAGTAGCGAAATGCCAATAAATCCTCGTACGTTCATTGTTTTACCTTCATCGGTAAGCCATATTTTGCAACTATAGGTTTTGCCGCCTTCTGGGTCGTATATTTTGCCATCAATCCATTGTACATCGCTTGCTTTATAGGTAAAGTTTGTAAACAAATCCATGCCAACGAGCGGTCTAGCTCTTAGTTCTTCTTTAGGGTTATTAACGTCTTTCTTAGTACCATTTTTACCCCAAATTAATTTACCAAAATATTTGCTGCCTGATTTGTAAATTTCTATCTGACCATCTTTTTTAGGTGTCCACCATTTACCTATAATTTGGTCTTGCGCCATTAGTTGCGTAAAAAATAGCGTAGCGATAAGGAGAACTGATAATTTTTTCATTGACTTAAGCATTTATGGGTTTATTACAAATACAAAATTAATAGTTATAAATTTCAAGCAAAAAGGTTAAGTATCTATGTTAATATTATTAGCTTTTTAAACCAGAATATTTTAATGTAAACCGCTAATTATTAACGATTTGTAGTAGTATCTTTTGGCTTCTTAGTGGTAGAAGAATCTAGTTGTATTTGCCTTGCTAAACTATCTTTTTGCACCATTGCAAGGCTGTCCTTTTGTTGTTTCTCAATAGCTTGTAGGGCTGCTTTTTCTTTCTCTACTTGTTTGGTTACAATAGATTTAATAAAGGCCAAACCAGAATGCGTATTATGTTGCTCACTTGCAATGATAGCCAATTCTTGTATTTGCGATAAAGGCATGCTAGCAAAAGCTTTAGCTATTAGATAATATTGCAATGCAGGGCTCTTGGTATTTTTAAATGCACTGGTAACCGTAGTGTTTACCTTTTGTAGCTGTTGTTCTCTCTCAAGTTTTACCACTGTTTTAATGCTATCAGTTACACCTTTTTCTAAAGCAATGGTATCTAATCTTTGGCTTGTTGCTAATAGTTGTGGATAGGCATTGCTGTAATTATTCAAAAAATCGTGTAAGGCTGCGCTGGCTTTTGAGCCATTTACAACGTAATTTTTAAAGTTATTTTTATCGATATTTACAAATACTTTAGGATTATCGTTAATTAGAAGCACGCTTGCAGTATTGTCAAATACTAATTCGTAGATACTTTCTTCATTACCATAGGCAGTTGACAATATAAAACTGCGATCTTTTTGTAGGCTAATAGAATCTACCACAATGGGTTTTTCAGCACCCCAAACCAAATATTGCAAATACACTTTTTTAGCAGTGCTATTAGTTATTTTACCACTTACTTCAAATAGTTTACGCTTGTTGCTACAAGCTGTAGCTAGGTAAATCAAGCTTATAATAATTAGTAATTTTTTCATTGTGTTAAAATGTTTTTGCCACTGAGGCACTGAAACACAGATTTTATTCTTAAAAAAACCTCAGAGTTTCTTTGTTTCTTAGAATTAGATAAACTCTTTGTCGTCTTTTTTAGAGTTCCCATTGAAGCACAGAAACATAGATATTATTAAAAAAGTCTCAGAGCTTCTGTGTCTCTGTGGCATTAACCTAGTTTTTCTTGCAATAACGCTGTTACCACTTTAGGGTCAGCCTTGCCTTTACTTATCTTTTTTACTTCACCTACAAATAAACCAATCAAACCTTTTTTACCCTTTTTATATTCAGTTACTTTATCAGGCATTTTACTTATAGCTTCATTTACCCAAGCTTCTAAATCGTTGCTATTACTTACTTGTAGCAAGTTTAGTGCTTCGGCTATTTGCAGCGGGTTCTTGTCTTCTTTTAGTAAAACAGGAAAAATTTTAGACGATGCGATTGAGAAATTTACTTTTCCTTCATCTATTAAAGCAATTAATGCAGCTAATGTTTGTGGCGCTAATGATAGCGTTGCTAAGTCAGCTTTATGGTCGTTTAAATATTGCTTTATGGGGCCAGTAAGCCAGTTTACAATAGCCTTGTAATGTTTGGTATGTGTAACTGTGGCTAAAAAATAATCAGATGTTGTTTTATCCTCGCACAATTGCGCAGCATCGTAAGCACTTAAGCCATAATCTGCTTGATAAATTTTTGCCAATTGCTGTGGCAATGCAGGCAAAGCAGTATTTATACGACCAATGAAATCTGCTGTTAAATGAAACGGTGCTAAATCTGGACAGGCAAAATAGCGATAGTCATTGGCTTCCTCTTTATCTCGCATCGAAAAAGTGGTATCGTTATCTGCATCGTAGCTTCTTGTTTGTTGAATGATAGTACCACCATTTTCTACAATACCAATCATTCTATCAACTTCAAGGTCAATAGCTTTTTTAATATTACGAATACTATTAAGGTTCTTTACTTCAACCTTTGTACCCAATTCAGTTTCACCCTTTAAGCGGATAGACACGTTGGCATCGCAACGCAAACTACCTTCTTCCATATTGCCATCGCACACATCTATCCATTGCACTAGGCGACGCAATTCTGTTACGTATTGGTAAGCTTCTTCGCTACTGCGTAGGCAAGGCTCTGTTACAATTTCTATTAAAGCTACGCCTGCTCTATTTAAGTCTACACATGTATTGGCATCATCAATATCATGAATGCTTTTTCCTGCATCTTCTTCTAGGTGAATACGATTTAACTCAATATCTCTTGTTCCTTCAGAAGTAGTTACAGTTACAAAACCACCTTTACAAATAGGTGTGGTATGTTGCGATGTTTGGTAGCCTTTTGGTAAATCTGGGTAGAAGTAATTTTTGCGGGCAAAATAATTATCCTGAACAATCTCGCAGTTACAAGCTAACCCCATTTTTATAGCATATTCAACTGCCTTTTTATTGGTTTTGGGCAATGTACCAGGATGACCCATAGTAATGGCGCTAATATGCGTATTGGCATCAGCACCAAAAGCGGCACTATCACCGCAAAACAATTTACTTGCTGTACTCAATTGGGCGTGAACCTCTAAGCCTATTACTACCTCATATTTATCTGCAATACTCATCAAAAAAAATTATGGCTGCGAAAATACCGAAAACCAATTTCTGACGCCGCTATTTTAATAAATCTCAAATCATAAATCCCAAATTATAAATTGGCTCATCACCAATCTATCTTTGCACCATGGAAACACCTATTCTTTTTTATTGTTACGATGCCTATTGTGGTTGGTGTTATGGTTTTAGTAATGTGATAAAACAAATAGCTGAAGATTTTAAACAGCAATTTCAATTTGAGGTATTAAGTGGTGGTATGATTTTGCCTGAAAAGCCTGTACATATTGGTGTTACAGCCAGTTATATTCAAAAAGCTTATCACAATGTTGAGGAAATGTCGGGCGTAAAATTTGGTGATGATTATTTGTGGCATATTAATAATCCTGATTTGAGCGATTGGTATCCTAATAGTGAGAAGCCTGCTATTGCACTATGTATTTTTAAAGAATTTTATCCTGATAGAAAAGTAGAATTTGCTGCTGATTTACAATATGCACTACACTTTGAAGGCAGAGATTTAACCGATGATGCGGCTTATGCCCATTTGCTAGAAAAATACAGTATTCAGCCAGAAAACTTTTACCAAAAGCTTAAAAGCGATGCGTACAAAGAGCAAGCCCATTATGAGTTTCAGTTGTGCAAGCAATTGCAGGTTACAAGTTTTCCTACGGTATTGGTACAAACAGCTGAAAGTAAATTTTACTTGGTCGCAAGAGGCTACACAAGCTACGAAAACCTAGAAGCAAGACTCAACAATTTATTAGCCGAAATAAACAAAGCATAAATGTCAGCAAGTGATCAAACACCCATTGAAGTGGCACATTTGTTTGCTAAAATAGACACACTTTTAATTGATTTACTGCAATCACTTAACGAGGCAGAATGGCAAATGCCTACCGTTGCAAAGCAATGGTGTGTAAAAGATATAGCAGCACATTTGCTTGATGGTAATTTAAGAACACTGTCTATTCAACGAGATCAATATTTTGGTGAAACGCCTATTGGTATTGAGTCGTACCAAGATTTAGTGACTTGGTTAAATCAATTAAATGCTACTTGGGTAGCTGCTAGTAAGCGACTTAGCCCTCAAGTATTAGTAATGTTACTCAAGTAACTGGTTCTTTAGTAAGTAATTATTATGCAAGTTTGCCACCAGATGAACCAGCTATTTTTCCAGTAGCTTGGGCGGGCGAAACACAATCTAAAAATTGGTTGCATTTAGCTAGAGAATACACAGAAAAATTTATTCACCAACAACAAATAAGAGCAGCAGTAGGTAAGCCAGCTTTAATTAAAGACGAATTCTTTTTGCCGTTTATGCAAATTATTATGCAAGCGCTACCCTTTACTTTTAAAGATGTAGCTGCTGCTGTAGATACTACCATTAAAATAACCATTTCACCAGTTGGTGGCACTTATTATTTGGTAAAACAAATAGATAACTGGCAATTGGCTACAAGCCCACAAGGTAATTTTATAGCAGATGTAACCATAGATAGTGATACAGCTTGGCAGCTATTTTCTGGTAGCATGTACACAAGCGTCGCTGTAGAGCAAGCAAACATTAAAGGCGATGCATCGTTAGCCCAAATTGTGTTGTCTATGAGGTCGTTTATGGTGTAATGCGTGCATTTGTTATAATTGTTTCAAAAATAATATCGGTGGTCTTTATAACGCATTTCCCTTTATTTTGCAGCCTCTTAAATTAAAACAATGGAATACAGTAAGTTAATATCAATTACAGGCATGAGTGGTTTGTTTGAACTAGTAGGTAGTAAAACAGATGGTGCTATTGTGCGTGGGTTAGAAGATAAGGTAACCAAATTTGTAAGTAGCCGTGTACACAACTTTTCTCATTTAGAAAGTATAGAAGTATTCACTATTCGTGAAAATGTAAACTTGGTAGATGTATTTGCAGCTATGGAAGTAAGTGCAGAAATATTGCCATCGGAAAAAGATCCAAAAGCAGTAAAAGAATACTTTACCAAAGTATACGCTGATATGGATTTTGACAGAGTGTATGCAAGCGATATGAAGAAAATGGTAAAATGGTACAATTTGCTTAAAGCAAACGATGTAGCACTTAAGTTAAGTGCTACAGAAGAAACTGAAGCAACAGCAGAAGCAGAAGCGTAATTACGATTTTTAAATATAGTATTAAAGCCAGTAAGTAATTGCTGGCTTTGTTGTATACAGCTGTTGCCAACAAACTAGTGCGTTGCTTTTATTGTCTTTTTGCCAATGCCTCTCCTTCAAATGCAATACCAGCCCAGCCATGTAGCATAAATTGCCTAATGTTTTGATGGTTGGTTTCGGTTGGTGTTGCTATTACAGCTTGGTAATGTTCTGCAAATAAGAATAGGGTATCTGCTGCGCTAAACTTGTTCAATTTTGCAAAAG
>JAAFHG010000295.1 GCA_013297585.1 Chitinophagales bacterium | reverse complement strand
CTGGGCTCTTATAAATTTCAATTCGTGGAATTGGATATCTGTGCATATAATCTAGATATACCTTTTGCATACTAGTTGGTAAAAGCACTTTTGTATAAGTAAATGTTCCGTTTGTATTTCTTACTACGTTCATGCCATACATAGGTTGCGCTACAATACTTGGCCCAGCCTTCCAGCGCATAATATCATACCATCTAAAATCTTCAAATGCTAGTTCCACCGCACGTTCATTTCTTATTCTATCACGCATTTGGCTTTGCGTTAAACCTGCTGGTAGAGGCGGCATATTTACACTTGGCCTTGCTCGTATTTCGTTAATTGCAGCGTACACACTTGCATCTGGCCCTACTGCTTCATTTTGTGCTTCTGCATAATTAAGCAGTATTTCAGCATATCTAAAAAATATAAAGTTTAGTAATGTTGTACCAGCAACATTTCTTACATAAACTTCAGGCCATAATTTTCTACAATAATATCTTGTAGCAGAATAGTTAACGCTACTATTATAATCAAGACCATACGTTATAATACCATTAGCTGCCGTTTGCGACCAAGTACCAATTCTTCTACCTTGCCACGGCACATCGTTGTACAATATATTAAACGTTAGTCTTGGGTCTCTACCTGCGTAAGGCGCTGCAGGGTTGTAACCAGAGGTTGGATCGGTTATTGGCTTACCAGTTGCTTGCATTTCGTATAAGTCAACATGGTTTTGTGTAGGATTCAACTGCCCTTGAGCACCACCAGAACCAGGCGACATGGCAAAATCTAAAAATTGACCATCGATCGCCCTTGGCCCTCTCGGCTTTATTAAAATATATTCTGGCGAATTTGGAACATTTAACAAATCACCATAAGTAGGTTGCAATGAATATCTATTTAAATCCATTACATCTTTGGCGGCCTTAGCTGCAGCTGCCCATTTGCTTAAAACATTGGCATCATTATTTAATTTACTAGCTGCAAATAATAAAACACGAGCTTTTAATGCCATAGCAGCACCAGATGTAGCTCTACCAAAATTAGAATTATTATAATCTGCTGGTAATAAAGTAATGGCTTCGTTTAAATCTTTTAAAATATAGGCAACACATTCGTCGTAAGTGTTTCTAGGAAAATCAACATTATCGGTCACTGAATAAATACCATCCATAATAGGTACACCACCAAAACGTTTAATTAGTTCAAAATAGCAAAAGCCTCGTAAATACAACATTTCGCCTTTTATACGTGTAGGGGCTTGATTGGCCGTCCAAGGCACATTATTAATTTGCGATAGCATTCTAGTTGTATTTCTAATACCACCATAAGAGCGCTCCCATACATTTCTAATATCATTGCCAGTAGGAAAGCTAGTTTGATCGTGATCGTGGTAAGTACCATTTGTAATCGTACGTACAGATATTTCGTTGTTACCGGATACAGCTTCATCGGCAAACTGCCCTGTTATGCCACGATGAGAATTAAATCTAGCGTATTCGTCTACAAGAAAGTTGTAAGAATTATCGGCATAGTTAGCTGCCAAAACAGGATTGCTAAATATTTGCTCTTCGGTTATGTTTACTTCAGGTGCTAGATCTAAAAAGTTCTTATTACAGCTGGTAGAGAACATGATGCAAAAAGCCAATGCAAAAAGTATATTAATAGGTTTCATGTTATCAATTTTATAGTTGAATATTTACCCCAAAATTGTACGTTCTAGAAGTTGGGTAAGCTGCTCTGTTAGAGAAATCAGTATTAGAAAGGTTGATATTTTCAGGATCTAAATACATTTTGAATTTAGTCCAGGTAAATAGGTTTTGACCTGATAAATAAAGCCTTAAACCTTTTAATTTCAAATTATTAATCATTTTCTGAGGCACAACCCAAGCCAATTCTACATTTCGTATTTTTATGTACGAAGCATCTTGTAGTATAAAATCGTTGGTTCTATAACTAACATAAGCATTACCTCTGTTGTGTAACTTAGGCCAAGTGGCTGTAGCAGCAGTAGCAGGCGTCCATCTATTTAATTGCAGTTCGTATATCTGCATACCATTATTTTGCTCATTAAAAATTACATCAGAACTTACATTAGTTACCCCTTGAAACAAAACAGATACTGATAAACCTTTGTACGAAATAGATGGTGTAGCACTAAAAATGTATTCAGGAGTTCTAGAATAACCAATGGCACTTCTGTCATTGCTGGTAATTTGCCCATCACCATCCAAATCTTTATACTTTAAATCACCAGGTGTTACTTGGCCTAAAGTACTAACAGGCGATTTATTAATATCATCTTGCGATGCATAAAAACCATCAGCTTGGAAGCCAAAAAACTGTCCCACAGGTTTTCCTTGTAACTTTAAATTATCTGGTGCTCCAGTGGGTTCATCTCTATTAATTATTGTATTTCTAGCATAGGAAAGCTGAGTGGTTAATCCATAAGTTAGATGCCTTGTAACTTTTTGATATTTAATTTCTACTTCGTAGCCTTTATTATTAACCACACCAATATTTACTCGAGGATAGCCAAGACCATAAGCAGTTAAGCCTGAAGCTCTGTTAGTAAGAATATCTTTACGCACTTCGTCAAAAAAGTCAACTGTTATGTCTAATGATTTTTTAAATAGACTTATTTCTACACCAATATTTCTTTTGGTACCTGTTTCCCAAGTAATAAAAGGATTGCCAATTAAAGATTGATATGCTACTGGGTATGTAACTAATGAATTAGGTAAACCAAATTGTACGCCACTATTTATTACGCCCGTACTACCAAAAGTGCCCCCAGTATTTACAGTAAAGTTATTTAGGAATAAAAATCTAGTATCCAATTTATCATTACCCACTATACCGTAAGAACCTCGTATTTTAAGATTGCTCAGCCAAGAAACATTATCTAAAAATTTCTCATTAGTCAAAGTCCAACCCGCAGAAACCGCTGGAAAAAAGCCATATTGTAGACCTGGCGCAAAGTTTTCAGAACCGTTATAAGCAGCATTTAATTCTACAAAATACCTTTTATCGTAATTGTAAGATACCCGTCCAACAACACCTTGAGAAGCTCTTGGTGGTGCACTTAATCCTGAGCCAGCTTCTTTTAGCAATTGCCTTGTAAATAATGCTAAACCAGTAAAGCTGTGTCTAGAGAAAGTTCTTTCGTAATTAAAACCAGCTTGTAAATTAGAATTAATATTACCACCATAGGTAACTCCTAATCCCCCTAGTGGCTCATCCCTAGTTCTGTCATTTGTAAGTGTTACTGCTTTCGTTACTCTGTCTACAATGTAAGCAGCCCAGTTAGCATTTCTTCTAATGGTTGTTGTAAAATAAGAATCATAACCAAATACGGTTTTAAATGATAACCCTTTGGTTATAAAATCCATTTTATAATTTAAATTAAAAGTGCTTTCTAAAGTATTATTATCATCTACTCTTGTTCCCCATCGCGTAATGGCAGCCAAAGGATTCCAAATATTAGTACCTACTTCAGGGTTTTGAGCAATACGACCATCTGGTAACATTACAGGATATGCAAAAGATGGTACTTGAATAATACGTGAGATTACACCTTCTAAATTATCATAAGAGAATGAACCTGCTTGAAGACCAGCAGGTGTATAACGCTTTTGTAACCTACCGCCTAATCTTACAGATACTTGTAGATTTTTACTTAAAGCAAAATCTACATTGGATCTAAAATTATAACGGTTATTATTTGGAACACTATTTATGCCAAAAGGTGACTCGAATTTCTTAAAAATACCATCTTCAAATAAGTAACCAACAGATGCAAAATATTTTACTACTTTAGTACCACCACTTACACTTAAATTATGTTGTGTTTGTAAATAATTTTTACGTGTTAAATAATCAAACCAGTTTACATCCGGATAACCTAATGGGTCAGAGCCATCTTTAAACTTCTGCAATTCAGCATCTGTCCAGCGCGGTGCTAACCCATCATTTACCATCGCTTCGTTCATTAAAAAAGCGTTTGTATAGGCGTCTACAGCCTTAGGAATACCAGTATAACCTTGCATTGCTACATTACCTGTATAAGAAATTCTTGGCGTGCCTTCTTTACCAGCTTTGGTAGTAATTACAATTACACCATTAGCACCTTTAATACCAAATATAGCTGTTGAAGCTGCGTCTTTTAACACCGAAATTGTTTCAATTTCGCTAGGGTCTATATCACCAAAACCAGAACGCTCAACACCATCAATTACTACTATAGCGGCTGTATTATTATATGTAGCAGAACCACGAATATTAATAATTGCTTCATTATTACCTGGTTGACCACTACGCTGTACAGCTGATAAGCCAGTTAATCTACCTACTAAACTATTAGTAACATTTGAAGTTGGAGATTTCATTAACTCTGCACCTGTAACAGTAGTAATAGCAGCTGTAACGTTTGCTTTTTTCTGAGATCCATAACCTACAACCACAACGCTATCTAAAACTTGCTTTTGCTCTGCCAATACAAACGTAAGCTTAGTAGCGTTTCCTACTTTTACTCTTTGAGCACTGTAGCCAATGTAAGAAATTTCAAGTACCGCATTATTATCTGGTACATCTATTATAAACTCACCTTTTATATTGGTAAGCACCCCTTTTCTGCTGCCCACCAAAGTAATAGCTACACCTTCAAGCGGGTTTCCTTTATCGTCATTAATTACACCTGTAACTTTTATTGGGGGCGGTGGCGGTGCTGCCTCATTGTTGTAAATAATCGATTTACTTTTAATTACAATTGTTTTAGCAATAATAGTATACGAGAGAGGTTGCTTTTTAAATAACTCGTTTAAAACATCTTCTAAAGGCATACTTTTTACCTCTAGCGATACCTTAGTAGCCTTTTGTAGTACTTCATCTGTATAAAAGAATGAGTAACCTACTTGCTTTTTTATTTCTTTAAACACTTTCTCAATAGAAACATTTTTCTGAGATAGTGTTACTTGCTGGGCATTAGCCGTAGCAGAAACTTTTAGGCAAAAAATAAATACAATAAATGTGGTAATCTTCATAACCCTAATCATTTGTGAAAAGAATAAGGAAGGCGAATGAGGTGATTTATTTTTTAAATAAATACACGTTCCTTTAGCAATCGAAGGCATATATTTGTGATGTTTAGTTTAATAATATGGTACTTGAACAGTATTTTTTTTAAACGTGAACAACAGTTTACAAAAACTGTCAGCCGAA
>JAAFHG010000632.1 GCA_013297585.1 Chitinophagales bacterium | reverse complement strand
GGATAAAAATGGTAGTTTTTGATACAGTGCTACCATAAAAGTTAGTGCCACAAATACCAATAGTAAAAGTATTAGTATAGCGCCAAATCCTGTAGCTGGTAGCTATATTAATGTTAGCCATCCAAAGTCTCAAACAGCTACTACTATTAATATATTTTCAGTTCAAGGCCAGTTGATGCAGACTGTAAAAGTGCAAGCAGGTGCTTCACAAAGCGTTGTAATGTTACAAGGGTTAGCAAGTGGCAGTTATGTAATTGAATACATAGATACTACTAGTGAAACCAAGCAAAGTATATCGTTTATTAAACAATAAATAAGTAGATGTGGTGCGTATAATTACGCACCACTTTTTTTCTTTTTTACCAGCATTGGTAGTACTATTAGGCAGTAGTTGTGTCACTCACTTGTACGTTCTTTTCGCTATGCAACTTTTATCTAAACGTAGCTATAGTAAAAAACAATTAGTACCTAAAATTTGATTTTAAAAAGCATAGAATGATACAGGTTTTGGTTAATAAAAAAGGGATAGTAACAGTAATAGCACTAGTAGTTGTAATGCTGGCTAGCAGCCATGCTTCTGCACAAGAAGCAGCCATTCAAAAAAAGGTAAATGCGCTACTAGCAAAAATGACTTTAGAAGAAAAAGTGGGGCAGCTAAACCAATATTCTGGTAGAGAATTAACTGGGCCCGGTAGCAATAAAAACACCAACAAGTTAAAAGAAATTAAAGCCGGCAAAGTAGGCTCAATGCTTAATGTAAAAGGTGTTGCCGAAACGAGAGAAATTCAAACAGCTGCTTTACAATCAAGGTTAAAAATTCCGTTGCTTTTTAGTTTAGATGTCATTCATGGTTACAAAACTATTTTTCCTGTACCACTAGCAGAAGCAGCCACTTGGGATTTAGATGCTATCAAACTCTCTGCGCACATTGCAGCCAAAGAAGCCGCAGCATCTGGCATTCATTGGACCTTTGCCCCAATGGTAGATATTGCTCGTGACCCTCGTTGGGGCCGTGTAATGGAAGGCGCTGGTGAAGACACCTATTTAGGATCGTTAATTGCTGAAGCTCGTGTAAAAGGTTTTCAGGGTAATAAACTGGGCGGTACCGATGCTGTAATGGCTTGTGCCAAACATTTTGCTGCCTATGGTGCAGCTTTAGCAGGTAGAGATTACAGTGCTGTTGATATGAGTGACAATACCTTGTTACAAACCTATTTACCGCCATTTAAAGCAGCAGCCGATGCTGGTGTTGCTACGTTTATGAACTCGTTTAATACACTAAATGGTGTACCTGCAACAGGCAATAGTTTTTTACAAAGAGATATTTTAAAAGGCAAATGGAATTTTAAAGGCTTTGTAGTAAGCGACTGGGCTTCTATTGCTGAAATGATAGCACATGGCTATGCAAAAGATACTACCGATGCAGGCTTAAAAGCAATTAAAGCTGGTAGCGATATGGATATGGAAGGGCATATTTACACAAGTTCGCTGGTAGCTTTAGTTAAGGCTGGCAAAGTAAATATTGCGCTGGTAAACGATGCTGTAAGTAGAATTTTATATAAGAAGTTTGAACTTGGTTTATTTGATAATCCATTTAAATTTTGCGATGAGCAAAGAGAAAAAGAAGTGCTTAATAATCCGCAGCATCGATTAGCAGCATTAGATGTAGCACAAAAATCTTTGGTACTTTTAAAAAACGATAATGCCATTTTGCCCATACAAAAAACTATTAAAAGTATTGCAGTAATTGGGCCTTTGGCCAATTCTAAACGCGACTTAGAAGGCGCATGGATTGTAAAGTCTGATACTAGTTTAGTGGTAAGTTTACTAGAAGGTATGCAGCAAAGGGCAGGTAAAGAAACCAACATTATGTACGCCCAAGGTTGTATTGCGAATGGTAATTCTCAAGATGGGTTTAGAGCTGCTATAGATGCTGCCAATAAAGCAGAAGTTGTAGTGCTAGCCATTGGTGAAACTTTTGATTTAAGTGGCGAAGCAAAATCTAGAACAGATATTACCATTCCTGGCCAGCAAGTAAAATTATTTGAAGCGTTAAAAGCTACTGGTAAACCTGTGGTTGTGGTTGTAATGGCTGGTCGACCGCTGGTATTTAATGATATTGCTGACAAAGCCAATGCCATTGTGTACGCTTGGTTTGCAGGCTGCGAAGGCGGTAATGCTATTGCCAATGTATTATTTGGTAACTATAATCCTTCTGGTAAATTGCCAATTACATTTCCAAGAAACATTGGTCAAATACCGCT
>JAAFHG010000107.1 GCA_013297585.1 Chitinophagales bacterium | reverse complement strand
GTAGTAGATACAGCTATAAAACAGGCTTCAAAAAATCACCATTCACCACTCAATATTCACGATATTGACGCTATTGCATTTACACAAGCACCAGGCCTAATTGGTTGTTTATTAGTAGGTACACAGTTTGCTAAAAGCTTGGCTTTAGCCCTTAACAAACCATTAATTGCAGTGCACCACATGCAAGCACATGTACTAGCGAATATGATACCGCAGCAACTGCCCGATGGCAGTGTAAGCGAGCCAATAGCTTTTCCGTTTTTATGCTTAACGGTAAGCGGTGGGCATACGCAAATAGTATTGGCAAAAGCGCCTTTAGAACTGGAAGTTATTGGCCAAACCATTGATGATGCCGCAGGTGAAGCATTTGACAAAAGCGCCAAACTACTTGGCCTACCCTACCCTGGCGGCCCATTAATAGATAAATACGCTAAACTTGGTAATCCATTAGCATTCAAATTTGCCGAGCCACAAATACCAGAACTGAACTTTAGTTTTAGTGGTTTAAAAACGTCTATTTTGTACTTTTTGCAAAAGCAAGAATCAGGTTTTGTAGAAGTAAATTTGAACGATTTGTGCGCATCTATTCAGCATACAATCATTAATATTTTATTAAAAAAGCTAAGCAAAGCTGTACAGCAAACAGGCGTAAAAAACATTGCTATTGCAGGCGGTGTAAGTGCTAATAGTGGCTTGCGCCAAGCCTTGCAAGACATGGGTAAAAAGAAAGGCTGGAAAACCCATATACCCGCTTTTGAATACTGTACCGATAATGCTGGTATGATAGCCATTACAGGCTATTATAAATATTTGGCCAGCGATTTTATCGATTTAAGTGTAAGCCCAACGGCTAGAGCCGAATGGTAATAATATTATAATGTAGTTACTAACAATTTTACAACTTGCTTTAATTACCCAATAGTAGATTTTCTAATAACTAACTCGGTAGGCATTGTTTTAGTAATAGGCTTCCATAAACTTATATCGGTTTTAATTAAATTTAATAATAATTCGGCAGCAGTCTCGCCTATTTTATATACTGGTTGTGCAATAGTTGTAAGCGAGGGTTCTATTAATTCAGAAAGTTGATCGTTACTAAACCCAATTACCGCAATATCTTCAGGTATACGCAACCCCCTTTTTTTAATTACTTGCATGGCTTCTATAGCCGTGGGGTCGTTAATTGCAAAAAGTGCATCGGGCGGCTTAGGCAAGTTTAATAAGTGGTTAATGTATATTTTTACTTTCTCCATTGTTAAATCGTAAGAAATAATTAACTCCTCATCTACAGGTATATTGTATTTTCGCAATGCAGCATAATACCCATTTAATCTGCGTCTACTTATAGATAAATTATCTGGCCCGGCTAAATGCGCAATACGTTTTTTACCAATTTTTATAAGGTGTTCAACCGCCCTAAATGCCCCATCGTAATCGTCTACAACCACTTTTGGTACGTCCATATCTTCACACACTCTATTATAAAACACAATTGGAATACCTTTTCGTTTAAATGCCATTAAGTGTTCGAAATTTCGGGTTTCTTTAGTAACCGAAACTAGTAGCCCATCTACTTGGTTGGCCATCATAACTCGAGCATTAGAAACCTCTGTTTCGTAACTTTCGTTAGATTGAGCTATTATTAAATTGTACCCCTCACTACTTATTTTATTTTGGGCACCAATAATTACTTTTGGGAAATACGTACTGAGAAATTCTGGTACTAAAATACCTATTAAGTTACTTTTTTGGGTAACCAAATTGATAGCAAAAGAATTTTTTTGATAGTCAGATTTCTCAGCAAATTCTAGTACCAATTTTCTAGTTTCTTCTTTAACCATTGGATGCCCCGTTAATGCACGAGATACGGTAGATTTAGATAGATTGAGTTGCTTGGCTATATCTTTTATCGTTATTTGGTGCGATTTCATGGCCTAATATTGTTTTAAGTTTGCTACCCGTTAATTTCTAGATAAATACATAAATAACCGCAAAAGTACTTATTTATTTTATATTAAAATGGGAACATTCCCATAAAATGGGAATGTTCCCATTAAGAAATTTCAATTTCACTTGTACTTATAAAAAATATACCCAATTATCTTAGCTCAGTAACAACGATTTGCTTTTTCAATTTCATTAAACAGATAACCTAGATTGTAGATGTACAAGGGTTACTGAAGTTTTAAAATGCAGCCATTTACTGAACAAAAAGTGCACTCGCACTTAAAATATTGCAAAATAACCTATATGATACATTTAAAAAGTACCGACAAAAGGTACCTAACCCAAGTAGTAATTAATACAGATTACACCGTTGTTGGAGGCGGATTAGCTGGCGTTTGTGCTGCCATTGCAGCGGCTAGAGCTGGCCTTAAAGTAGTATTAATACAAGACAGACCTGTTTTGGGAGGCAATGCATCAAGCGAAGTAAGGCTATGGATTTTAGGGGCTACCTCGCACATGGGAAACAATAACCGATGGGCTAGAGAAGGCGGTATTGTAGATGAAATTTTAGTAGAAAATATGTATCGCAACCCAGAAGGCAATGCACTTATTTTTGATACTATTTTATTAGACAAAATAATATTAGAAAAAAATATACAATTATTATTAAACACATCTGTTTACAATGTAGAAAAAAAAGATGCAGACACAATTGAAGCTGTAACTGCATTTTGCAGCCAAAATTCTACCGAGTATATAGTTAAATCGCCTTTGTTTTGCGATGCCTCTGGCGATGGCATTGTTGGCTTTTTAGCTGGTGCTAGTTTTAGAATGGGTGCAGAATCGAAAGATGAATTTGGTGAGCTATTTGCCCCTGAAAAGGAATATGGCGAGTTGCTAGGCCACTCGATTTACTTTTATAGTAAAGACACACAAAGGAAAGTTAACTATGTAGCCCCTTCGTTTGCACTAAGAGATATTACTACCATACCTAGGTATAAAAATTTTAATTCAAAAGAATTTGGTTGTAAATTATGGTGGATAGAATATGGCGGCAGACTAGATACGGTGCATGAAACAGAAACCATAAAATGGGAACTTTGGAAAGTGGTATATGGTGTTTGGGATTATATTAAAAACTCGGGCAATTTTCCAGAGGCAGATACAATGACGCTAGAATGGGTAGGTACTGTACCTGGCAAGAGAGAGAGTAGACGCTTTGAAGGCGATTATATATTGAAACAGCAAGATATTGTAGAACAAAAAACATTTAACGATGCTGTTGCATTTGGTGGATGGTCGGTAGACTTGCACCCTGCCGATGGCGTATTTAGCGAAAAACCAGGCTGTAATCAATGGCACAGCAAAGGGGTATATCAAATACCTTATAGAACTATGTACAGCAAAAATATTAGCAACTTATATTTAGCTGGTAGAATAATAAGTGTTACGCATGTTGCATTTGCATCTACAAGGGTAATGGCTACTACTGCGTATATGGCACAGGCTGTGGGTGTGGCTGCAGCATTTTGTAAAAAATACAATGTATTACCAGCCGATTTGCTTACAGCCAATTATATGCAACAATTGCAAAACTCGCTACTAAATATTGGGCATTATATACCACAAGTTACTTTACAAGATGCAAACAATATTGCCCAAAACGCAACAATTACTGCATCTAGCGAGTTACAACTAATTGAATTGAAAAAATCTGACATAAAGAAACCAATTACCTCATCTGTAGCACAAATGTTACCTTATAAAAGAGGCCTACTCCCTACCATTGGCTTTTCGGCTGAAGCAATTGTAAATACAGTGCTTGACATTGAATTGAGGGTAAGCCTAAAAACACATAATTATACACCAGAAATTATTGTAGAAAAACAAACTGTGGCCATACAAAAAGGTACTGGCACTTACACCATACAATTTACAACTACACTAGAAAACGAAGCTTATGTATACATTACATTCTTAAAAAACGAAGATGTACAACTATACTATAGCGAACAGAGAATTACGGGCATATTATCTGTTTTTAACCATATTAATAAAGCAGTATCTAACTACGGCAAGCAAGAACCTCCCGTCAATATTGGTATGGAAGCATTTGAGTTTTGGTGCCCTCAACGTAGGCCCGAAGGCCAAAACATTGCGCTATCATTTACCGAAGGCATTCATACATTTAGTGCAAATAATATTACTAACGGTATTGATAGACCCACCAATACACCAAATGCCTGGGTAGCCAATATGCAAGATGTAAACCCTTTTATACAACTTGAATGGCAGAATGCACAAATTATTAAAGAAATACATTTATTTTTTGATACCGATTACGACCACCCAATGGAAAGTGTACTGATGACGCATCCTGAAAATATAATGCCATTTTGTGTAAGAAACTATATACTAAAAAACGATACAGGCACCATAATTAAAAAGGTAACTAACAATTATCAAACTATTAATAAAATTGTTTTAGACACACCACTTCTAACCCAAAAACTTATTCTAGAAGTAGAACATCCATCACAAAATACACCTGCTTCTGTATTTGCCATTCGTTGTTTCAATTAACCCTTCACAATTAAAAAACTTAAACCAACATGCAACAGTTAGATTTTATTGTAATGGTAATATTTGCGTTACTCATTTTTTCAATAGGTATTGCGTTTACCAAAATGGGTAGTAAAAATAGTCAAGCTTTTTTTGAAGCCGGCGGCGAAACACCTTGGTGGATTAATGGTTTATCGCTTTTTGTTAGTTACTTCTCGGCAGGCACATTTGTGGTTTGGGGTTCTATTGCCTATAAGCATGGTTTAGTATCTAATACCATACAATTAACAATGGCTATTAGCGGCTTTATAGTAGCCTTATTTATTGCTAAAAAATGGAAACGTACAAAAGTAAAAACTGCGGCTGAGTACATAGGTAAGCGTTTTACTGTAAAAACACAACAGTTTTACACCTATTTGGTATTGCTACTAAGCTTATTTACAACAGCATCGGTTTTGTATCCTGTAGGTAAAATGGTACATGTAGCTACACCCTACAGCTTAAATACCTGTATTATAATTATAGGGATGATTATTGTATTGTACACCGCTGCGGGTGGCCTTTGGGCCGTTTTGGTAACCGATGTTGTACAATTTGTAATATTAGCTGCTTCCGTTTTAATAGTAATTCCTATAGCCTTCTCTGAAATTGGCGGCCCACAAAACTTTATTACTAAAAAGCCTGACGATTTTTTTAATCTATTTAACAGCGAATACACTTTTGGCTTTATGCTAGCTTTTATTATGTATCAAACGGTGTATTTGGGTGGCAACTGGAGTTATGTGCAGCGCTATACTAGCGTAAAAGACGAAAAAAAATCGCAAAAAGTAGCTTACTTATTTACTATTCTATATTTCATTAGCCCAGTACTATGGATGCTGCCACCAATGATTTATAGAATTATAAACCCTAACTTACAAGGGCTTGAGCCAGAAGGGGCTTATATGATGCTTTGCCAAAAAGTACTACCAGCAGGCTTAATAGGATTAGTTTTAGCAGGTATGATTTCTGCAACATCTAGTAAGGCTAATACCACCATTAATCTTGCAGCAACAGTATTTGCAATGGATATTTATAAAAATCTTCTTAGAAAAAATGCACACGAAAAAGAATTGATTTTTGTGGCTAGATTATTTACGCTTGTATTTGGTGGGCTAACTGTTTTAATTGCAATATTTATACCATATATAGGCGGTATTGTAGACTTTGTACTAAGTATTGCATCTATTGCCGGCGGAGCCATTTTTGCACCCATTATTTGGAGTTTATTTTCTAAAAGGCAAACAGCAGTTTCTGTGGTAACTGCAACAATTATCGCTTTGTCCACCAATTTATTTTTAAAAGTTGGTTTACCATCCATTTTTTCTATAAAACTTGCCAGAAGCTACGAAACCATGTGTGGTGTAGGTATTCCAGTACTAGTATTAGCCATATTTGAGTGGTATTACCGTACCAAAAATTTAATTGCACCAAACGCTTTTGTTTTTACACCAAATGCAGATGGCCAAATAGTTTCAGCCGAAACGCAAGCCGTTTCAAGCGAACTGCATAAAGAGGCAGAAGAACAAAACATATTTGGCATTAAAGTAATTGCTTACGCCATGCTTGTAGTAGGTATTGGTATTGTTACACTTGGTTTAGCCTCTACCTTATATACTAGTACCGTAGTAACAGTAGGCTCAATCATTATTTGTTTATCGCTACTTATTTGGAATACTGGCAATAAAAAAGCAAAGCAATTACGAAATATATGATTGCCATTTTGAGACAATACATTACGAACACATTTACCATACAATAATTTACAATGAAGTTTAGAAAAATAAAGCTATTGCTATTTATTACCTGCATTTTTTACATACTAGTTGTACAGGTAAAAGCGCAGGCTAACCTCACAGATACAATTTCGCTGAATGGTGTGTGGGAATTTAAAACAGACATGTATAAAAAAGGCATGGACGAAAAATGGTTTATGCCTGCAACCAATACAGCTAGTTGGGATAAAATGGAAGTACCAAGTAGTTGGGATACCCATAACGAATATGCACACTTTACAGGCGATGCATGGTATAGATATTCGTTTAAAATACCTAGTAGCAGCATTACAAAGCATGTTCAACTAATATTTGAATCTGTATACTGCAACTCGGAAGTATGGCTAAATGGCGTTAAAATAGGGGATAATAATTTAGGTTATTTGGCATTTCAATTTGGTATAAATAAGTATTTAAAATTTGGTGCACAAAATACATTGGTGCTTAAAGTAAACAATGTAGCTAAGCTTGGTGCTACCTGGAATTGGGGAGGCATTCGTAGGCCAGTGTGGTTAGAAATTACCAATGCCGTAAAAATTAATAACATAGCCATTACAGCAATACCAAACCTACAAAACGGTAGTGCAACCATTAATGTAGCAACCGAAATAGGCAACTACAGCACTAAAACCACACCCCTATCGTACACGGTAAGTATTACTTATAAAGGCAAAAAAGTAGCTGAATCTGGTTTAAAAAGTATCGCTAATATTGCACTTAACACGGCAAATATACAAAAAACAAGTATTACCTTAAGCAGTACAGATGTACGTTTATGGCATTTTGAACACCCCGAACTGTACCAAGCTATTGTAAGCATTTACCAGCAAGGTAAAATAATACACACACTAAAAGATGGCTTTGGAATTAGAAAAATTGAAGTAGATGGCTATCAATTAAAATTAAATGGCGAAGCAATAAAAACCGTAGGCTTTAACATTGTACCAGAAGATAGGGTGTATGGCAATGCTATACCACTACACAGGTTTAAGCAAATGGTAGATTTAATGAAGGAAAGCGGCGCTAATATGGCAAGGCTTAGCCATTTTTCGCTACCAAAACCTTTTTTAGATTATTTAGACGAAAAAGGTATAATGACGTTTGAGGAAGTATCGCTTTGGGGTAAAGATACTATGGTAAATCCTAAGCAGCAATTGCCCAAAACCTGGCTTACAAAACTAATTAAACAGCAATACAACCACCCTTGTGTAATAGGCTGGAGCGTTGGTAACGAAATTGGTTCGTACAAAAACAATCCGCAGGTGTACAATTATATTAAAGAAGCCATTGCAACTGCCAAACAGCTAGATCCTAACAGGCTAGCTTCTTATGCAAGCAATACAGCGGCACAACAACCAAACGACCCATCGGAACTTTGTGATATTATTATGGTAAATGCATATGGAGGGTGGGCTGCCGCAGCCGAAAAAGTACATAAAAACTTTCCATCTAAGCTACTATTCTTTTCTGAATTTGGAGCCGATTTAAATGATGAAAATTTAGATAACGCATCTATACCAATTGAAAAAATGATGGCCGCAATGAGAGATAAACCCTATGTTGCTGGCGCATCTTTATGGACTTTTAACGATTACAGAAGCAACTACTGGAACATTAAAAACACTTGGAATACCGCACCATCAGAAAACAGAGCTTGGGGTATTGTAAATAGTGTGTTGCAGCCAAAACAATCGTACTACAATGTTAAAAGAGCGTACCAACCTTTTACTGTAAAAAATGTAGTTGTTGTGGCTAATAATAGCACCGCAACTGCTTCGCTTAACCTACAAAGTAGAAGTATTAAAAGTTTTCCTGCATATACTGTAAGCGGCTACCAATTAAAAATAGTAGCAAAAGATAGTAATACAACAGCCCTTTTTACAAATAGTAGTACAATACCTACGCTTTTGCCCAATGGCACTACTACAGCATTAAATATACAAGTACCCATAGGCTTAAATGTAGCATCTATTGCTATAGAAATAATAGATAAACTTGGTTATAACAGATACGATACAACCGTATTTATAAAAAAACCTAACATCCCTACAATAGCTGCAATTCATAAAAATTTAACTGGCTTTAGAGTCGTATTTAACAAAGCTGTAGATGCGAGCAAGTATTTTGTAAAATATGGTGTAGACAATTTTTCTAAAACATCCGATACTGCTATACTAAACCATTATATAGACGTAAACGATTTAAATGCAGACAGCCTGTACAAACTACAATTATTTGCAGCCAACAATGCAGGTACTACGCCCTCGGCTGTAGATAGTATTACACTTATTTCTACCGAACTACCACCCATTGTGTGGTCTACAATCTCAATATATAAAGGATTTTTTATATTTTTTACAACAGACCCACTCGATTATAAATATGAAGTAGAATATGGGCAAAAAACTAATAATTACGAAAAAAGACTAATTGTAGGTAACAGAGGGGGCATTAATATTCCCAATTTAAAAAGTGGTATGCGTTATTTTTTTAGAATGCGCAGAATACTACAATGGGGGTTTGCTAGCGACTGGACAAATGAACAAGCCATCATAACAAACTAATAACTATGAAACATATTGCAATTTATATTACACTATTAAGCATTTACCTACCTAGCTATTCACAATCAAACAGCAGCATTGTACCAGGTAAAGTATGGCTTGATAATAATAGCGTGGCAATTAATGCACATGGCGGTAATGTAATTTTTTACAAAAAAAAGTATTACTGGTACGGCGAACATAAAATTGAAGGCAAGTCAGAAGCCCAATTGGCAGATGGAGGCATTCACTGCTACTCATCTAAAGATTTAATGAACTGGCAAGATGAAGGCATTGTACTTCCAGTTATCTATACCGATACAACTTCTGACCTAGCCTACGGCTGTATACTTGAGCGCCCTAAAGTATTGTACGATAGAAAACAGCAGCTATTTATTGCACATTTTAAATATTATCCACGTGGTACAGGCTATTTAAAAGGCTATATTGGCGTAGCAACTAGCAAAAAGCCCAATGGTACATTTACATTTAAACATAAGTTTTTAGGTGCCAATTCTGAATATGGTTCTGGCGATTTTGCCATGTTTAAAAATACAGACAATAATGCGTACCACCTTACCGTACGTAAACCCGATAAAACCTTTGTAATAGGAAAACTACAAGATGATAAAATGTTACCAACCACAAATTATCAGGTTGCTAAAGGCATTACTGCACGTACCGAAGCGCCAGCTATAATATTACACAACAACCAATACTTTTTAATAGGCTCTGGCTCTACAGGTTTTTTACCCAATGTAGCACGTGCTTTTGTTGCCAATGCATTAGATGGAACGTTTACTAATTTAGGCAACCCTTGCATTGGCAAAAATCCACATAACGGTATTGGTGCCGATACCACCTTTGGCGCACAAATAAATTATATATTAAAGGTTGAAGGCAAAACAAATGCTTACATAGCCATGTTTGATATTTGGCAACCAGATATGCCAATTAAAGCTTATACATATGGTTACCATTGGTATTTAAAAATGGTATACCACAAATAATTT
>JAAFHG010000348.1 GCA_013297585.1 Chitinophagales bacterium | reverse complement strand
CAAATGCACCAAAACTAGTTGCATCACTTTTAACAACAAGCGCATTACCATTTAAATTGGCAGTGCTACCACTTGCCACAATTACTTGAACACCTGCAGAGATATTTACAGTGGTACTAGATGCACTTGTGATAGTGAATGTTGTTGCCAAAAGTTTACCTACCCCATTTATGTTTACTGTACCGCTAGTTTTATTGCAAGTAATAGTGGTTATGTTAGTTTGGGTTGATATTCTCGGCGTAAAAGTATAAATGTCATTTGCAATTGTTAAATCATTAGATAAAATGATGTTTTGATTAGTGGAAGTTGGATTTATCAAATTAGCACCTGCCTTAAATTCTAGTGTGCCTGTGTAAGTCGCTGTTCTTAAAGAGCCAGCAGCACCTATTAGTAAAGTACTACCAATTATAAGTTTAGGTGCAGTTGTGTAACCTGCACCGCTATTTGTGATAGTTGCTGCCAATGCTCCAAGTTTTGCTCTTACAGTAGCTGCAACTGTAAAACCACCACCCGACAAAGTGATACCAGGGTAACTATTATATCCTGAACCCGCATTAGTAATAGTTAAACTAACTATTCCATCGGTATAAGTAGTTGCACCAAGTGTAACAGTACCAACGGTTGCTGTTGCTGTTGCTTGCACCCCTGCATAACTCCAAACAGCAGATCCATCTGTAATACCCGTTCCTGTACCAGTTGGTCCACCGCTTGCGGCGGTTGTACCAGCAGTAGTGCATGTGTAAATATTTCCACCATTTGCCCTCTGATTACCTACAGATACAGCAGCACTAGCTGCCCAAACCGTACCAATAGTTACTGTTGGTGCACTTGTATATCCACTACCTGGATTAGTAATCTCATAATCGGAAACGCTAAATGAAGAAATTGTTGCTACTGCAGTTGTTGTTGCTTCTGAACTTACGAATGTTATCCCTAATGGATTGGCAAATGTTATTAAACCAACTAATTTACCCGGATTTGTTATAGTTATACCAGTAACAGCACCACTACTTACAGTAGCAGTAGCAGCAACAGCATTACCCTCACCTACTACTGTGTTGTAAGCATAGGTATTATTACCGTTAGCTGTTTGATTAACACCCTCACGTACTGTAAATGTTTGACCAGCAGTTAAAGCTGCGGGGCTGGTACTAGCTGCATTGGACCATAAACCTGTTGTAGAATTATATGTTTCCCAACTAGTTGAATTGGTAGCAATTGAACCAGCAGCAGTATTATGCCTATTGCGCATATCACCATTTGTTTGTGCAACAGTGTCGGTTAGGAGAGAATTCGAAATAAATAAAAGAGATAGCAATTTGATGCATTGCTTCAATGGAAGTAGCTTTTTTTTCATACAGCAGCGTTTTTTGTTTAAAATTGTGTGTTTGTTTAAGTTGGTTTATTTAAAATCGTTAGAATAAAATGTATTGCGGCTAGCTAAGAATAGATGGATTGTAAAAATGTTGCATTGCCAGTGAATACCTTAGTGATTTTGAATCAATAATTCTTCAAAATGTCTCATTTTAAAAGACAAAAAAATCACTTGGCAAAAGGATGATTTCAATGTATGATTTAGCGTTATTACTCTAAGAAAAAAGCGTAGCAGTGCTGTTCAGCACAATGTGAAATGCTGTTAACGTAAGGCATTAAGATTCTTAAAAATAATACTGTTAAATAAAATTTTGATGAGAAATTTGGCAATGCATCATTTAACTCATACGGCAAAATAATTGGGTTTAGGGCTTAATCGTTTTTTAAATTTGTAGAACAAAAGTATTTTACAATTTTCTTTTAATCGTCCTGCACCATCCTGCTTTTAAAAAATTCTTTATTCGCTACAAGTATTGTAAATAAAGGATTACAGAGTTTATCATACATTATTTTACCGCAAGTTGCCCTATACAAATGTGTAACCTATTACTGTACTATGCTTTAGAATACCTGTTAGTCTATTTTACAAAATATTCAGAAGTAGTGGCTCTTTTATTTTTTATCTTTACCACATAACTACCAGCTGCTAGCTTACTAATATCTATTCTAATCTCATTTTCTAAAACATTAATTCTACTAACTTGAACTTTACCAGATGCATCCATTATCTCTATATTTTCCAAAGCATCATTTGCTTTTATAACTACAAAATCTTTTGCTGGGTTTGGATAAATAATTAAGGCTTTGCCAGTTGTATTATTGCTCAATAATCTTGTTTCTGAATACACATATTTACCATCCACATCTACTTGCTTTAAGCGATAATAATTATTGCCACTTAATGGTGAATTGTCAATAAAATGGTAGTTGCTAGTTGCATTACTTGTTCCCTTGGCAGCGACTTTACCAATAGACGAAAACACAACCCCGTCAGCACTTTTTTCTACCTCAAAAAAGTTGCTATTTATTTCAGAACCAGTTGCCCATTTGAGGTCAATAGAATTACTAGAACTTACTTTTTCTGCAGTGAAAGACAATAATGTAACAGGTAATACAGCCACGTTTGCCTCAAGGCTGATATAGTCGTACATGTGATGACTTACCCAGCCAGAACCTGATGGCATAGCCAATGTTATAGTATTTGCACCTACCACAAATCTGCTCATAGGAATCAATATTTGCTTGTAGCTGTACTTACCATAATTGGTTTGACGAAGGAAGGCATTACCATCACCATAGTCAGGATAAAACGATGTAAACAAGCTGTTTTCATTGTTTACATAAATCCACTCTTGTGCATGATCGGTACTTGCAAAAGCAATAGTCAATCTAGCATTCCCAGAAGTTGAAAATCCTGCTGGCAAATTAAATTTCAAGCGCCATTTCCAAGTATCGCCAATATTTGGAATAGCTGCTGTATCTGGATAACGTGTGTGTGCATAAGGCAATACTTTACTGTAATTATTACTTGCGATGTTGTATTCAATAGGGTTTGGAAAAGAATCTCTAAACTTAAACTGCACATTACCTTCACAATAATCGAAGTCACCCATTTTAAATTCTTGAGAAGTTCTATCTGGTGTGCCTATTTCCCAAAGTAAATTACCATAGGTTCTATTTACAGTATTGGTAAGCGTTCCTACAGTTGTTGTATTACCAGCAGTTACAACCACATTGTCTAATCTATATTCACCCACAACACCATCTACAAAAGCAAATAAGGAATACGTACCTGGGCGAATATTAGGAATTGAAAAATTACCACTAGCATCTGCTCTTACCCAATATTGATAATCTTTACCTTCAAATTGAAAGCCTGCTGCACCATCACTTAAATTAGTTACACCAACCCATGCATTTGCTGCTGTTTGATTTGGTTTTAATACATCTGCAATTACATATTTACCACTCACAATGCCTCTTCCATTTGTCTTAGGATAAGCAACGGTATCTTTTACCCAACTATATGGCCAAAGGGCTTTTTCTTGCTCCTGACGTTGCTTGGCAGCTATCCAATTGCTATCGCCAGTAGATTTATCTGTAATTAATAAAAGGTAAGGACCAAATACTTTTGTCCAGCTAGTTAAGGTATCGGCAAAAATGCCTCCTGCGCCATAATGCACGCCATTCATACATTGATGAATAATGCCTGCAGCTGCGTTTAATTCATGATACATTGGCCCTTCGTTATAATACTCGCAGCTTGTATTTACACACCAAGAACCTATATTATTTACATCACTTGCATGACCCCATAAAGGAGTATCCCAAAACTTTACACAGTATTCGTACTTACCATCTAGCTTACCAGCTCGTACACCTGTGGTGAGTTTAATAATTTCTTGTGGCCCATTACTACCTACACCTTGGCTATAATCATAGGCAGAAGGCATTTGCCAACTACGTAAAGAATCAGTATAAATTCTTTCACAGAGATTGACACCATTGGTAGAAGCAATCCACCAAACTTGTCTCCAACTGCCAATGTCAAATTTGGGATAGTTTGGCTTATGTTCAAGTTTGCTATACACATAAACTGCATTATCGTCTTTTTTTAACGCGTAATGCAACTCAGCATCGCAAGGTGTTACATGACCAATTGAAGGTGTGTAAGGGCGCTTTATAACAATATGTGCAAAATCGGTTGTATCTTCTAAAATCTCATAAGTACCTCCCCAAATGGTTTCAAAACCATAAGATGTGGTAAAATCATGGTACATATACTTTTTTGTATCGGTAGACTTATTAGCAACTGTTTCTACACCTTTAAACCTATACGATATGATATTACCAGTTG
>JAAFHG010000628.1 GCA_013297585.1 Chitinophagales bacterium | reverse complement strand
CACCAATGGCATCCACAAAGCTTGCCAGGGCGGCATAGTACCATCAACGGCTAGCGATTTGTATACCTCGGTTAACACGTAATAGGCAATAAAAAAAAATACCGATACGATTACGGGCAAGCCCAATCCACCTTTTTTAATAATAGCACCTAAGGGCGCGCCCACAAAAAACAAAACAATGCAGGCAAAACACACCACAATTTTTTGATGCCATTCTATCAAAAGCCGTAAAATGGTATCTTTTTCGCTTTGGAGGGAAATTTGTGCAGCATCTATATTTCCTGCGGCTGTTCGGGTAATGTTAAGTGCGTTTTGTATAGCAGGGTTATAGTGTACATTGCCCAGGCTATCGTAAAATGCATGAATGCTTACGGGTTTAATATCGTGTTTTTGTTTTATGTAATTTCCTGTTCTGCCATAAAACCCTTCCTGGGCTTGCCGTTTTAATTCCTGTACGTGCCTGCTTAGTTTTCGTTTGGTTGAGTCGGCAACCGAATCCAACTGCCAAATATTCATCATGTCTTCCGAGCCTTTAAACAGCTCTTCGTTGGTGCGTTTTAGTTTGGTATCTAACTCAATATTTACCTGCAATTGTTTAAAGTTGAGTTGCGATAGTAGTTTTTTGTTGGGGTTGCCATTGGCATCTGCTACTTCCTCATAGCGGTTTCCTTCGCGCAAAATAACCACCAGGGCACTGGTATCGGCTTTGCTGGAAAATTTACCCGTTTTAGCGTATAACTGAATTTTATTGCCCTGATGCCCCGTATGATCGTATATATACACATCCCGCAAGGTGTCTTTATTCCCCGATTTTTTACCAACATACAGTGTGTAATTTTCAATTTTATTGTAAAAAACACCTTCTTTAATCGTAAATGTGGGCTTTTTGTTACGTATGTCGTAAAGTAATGCGGTAGATTTTAAATGCACCACGGGTAGTATAAAATTATTAAATAAAAATGTGAGACCTGCAAATAATAGTATGACTACAAATACGGGCTTCATGATTTTAAACAGGGATAGGCCCGAAGACTTCATGGCAGCTAGTTCATAATTTTCGGCCATGTTGCCAAAACTCATAATGGAGGCTAACAGAACGGCCAGTGGAATGCATTGAGGAATAATGGTTATCCAGGCGTAGGTAAATAAGGTAATTAAATCAATGGTTTTAAGTCCTTTTCCTAAAAAATCATCTAAATAGGTAATGACTATTTGCACTAAAAACAATAAAAATACGCTGGTAAATAGGGTAATAACAAATGGCGGTAAAAACGATTTAATGGTAAGAATATGTAGTTTTTTTAAAAACATAGCAACGTCTAAAAATACATTTATTTACTTAGTTATAGCAGGGGCTATTACCTAAAGTTTTATAATTTATTAAATGATGTAATGTTAGCAACAACTGAGTGCAGATTCCTCAGGCCATCATATCGGGTGTCCATTCCGAAGGGACACGCAGAAAAATTGTAGAATAGCTTTAGATGAATAAGAATACCACAAAGCAGAGCCTTGCGGCAGCGGGGGATAAGTGGCAAAAACCTTCGGTTGTTTCAATAAAAAACCCCGACCAAATAGCCAGAGTTTTAAATTTAAAATAATATTAAAAGTTATTCTTTTATAATTTTTAATGTTTTAGTTTTACCATCAACTATTGCTTTAATAAAGTAAACACCATTTACGTTATTACCTAAATTTAATTCGTAGTTACCAGCTTTAACTTTATCGGTTAAAATAACTCGTCCTAACACATCTGTTACTTCAATTGTAGCAGCATTTTCTAACACTAAATTAAAAATACCAGAACTTGGGTTAGGATATACTACAAAATTTGATGTTAGAGTTGATAAGTTAGCTTTAACATCTGTACAAGTTGATACAGATTGTGATACAACCGCAATTGCAGAACAACCGTTAGAGCCAGTACCTATTACAGTGTAATTTGTAGTAACAGTTGGGCTTACTACTATAACAGCAGTTGTAGCTGTAGTATTCCAAACATAGTTAACTGCACCAGCAGCTGTTAAGGTTGCACTGCCTCCAACACAAATAAAAGCAGTGTTGCTGCTTACTGTGCTCATAGTTGGACTGGCGTTTACAGTTACATTTGATACAACAGACCCACCAATACAACCACCATTTGAACCTGTTACAGTATAAGCAGCACTTGCAGTTGGACTCACTACAGCAGAACCGCTAGAGTAAGTATAAGTTAAAGCGCCTGTAGGATTTATTGTAAATGAACTACCTGAACAAATTGATCCATTGTTAAC
>JAAFHG010000578.1 GCA_013297585.1 Chitinophagales bacterium | reverse complement strand
TTTGCCAGACTTAATGTAAGCCTGTACCTTATTGCTAAATGTGTATTGTATATTCAACTTAGGACTAATGATGGCTTTGCCTTGCGATGGTAATTGTGTAGCAGATAATTGATCTAGATAATTAAAATGAAAATAATCTAACCTAGCACCAAGGTTTATAGACCATTTGCCTATACCTATTTGTTTATCTACAAATGCAAATGCATTGGCTTCTTTAATATCACCTTTTGTAACACCGCTTAAAAATTGTCTTTCTACTACATTTGATAAACTAGAATTGTTGACAGCATCGTATCTTATGCCAGCACCATAAGTAGATGTAATAGCTAGTTTGCCAAAGGTGTTTTTGCCATGTAAAGTAGAGGTATAACCAAAAATATTTCGTGCCTCTTTCTGGTGTATTTCATCACCATTTACAGGATCATTTAGGTAAAATGTAAAGTTAGAAAATAAGCTAAAAATATAGCGACTATAATACGCCTGATTATCCCAAACCAACCCATTTTTAAATCTGTGTGATAGTAAAACATTGGCATTATAACGTTCTGTATTACCGCCTTCGCTTGGGTCAAGCGAACCAAATCTATCCAAGCTGCCATCATATACTGCACGTTCTGGTATTTGCCCAGAAGCATCCCATTTACTTTTAAAAGCAGATAGCGAAGCGGTTAACTGGCTATTGCTACTAAAGGCTACGTTGTATTTACCAAAAATATTGAAGCGATTAAAATGTTGCTTATTAATGGTAGGTCCATCTGTATAATTAGCTTCACCAGCTATGTAAGCACTTTGCTTGTCTTTATTGTGTTTTAGTAAGTCTATCATAGCCAAAACACGTGCAGTATTAAATCTACCAGCTTCTACTTGCACCGTACTTTTTGCAATATTATTGTAGGTAGAAAAGTTGACATAACCAGCCGTGTTTAAATTGCCATGTTGTGTGTAGTAAGGCCCTGTACCAAAGTCAATATTATTAATAGTTTCAGGAATAATAAAGTGTGCATCTGCATAGCCGTGGCCGTGTGCATGAGATACCATATTTACAGGCATACCGTCTACACTTACTTGTATATCTGTACCATGATCGCAATCAAAACCGCGTAAAAATATCTGCTCTGCTTTACCACCGCCTGCATGTTGCGCCACAAATAAGCCTGGTACTATTCGCATTAACTCTTGCGTGTTACGTACAGGTTTTAGGTCTACATCTATTTTAGCTAGGCTAGCAAATTTGGTTTGTGTAGCAGATTGAAATACAACCACATCTTGCAATTTGGTAGCAGCTTGTTGCATGGCAATTGTATTTGCCTGAGTAGTTGTAATAAGCGTATTTACTGGTTTATAGCCAATAAATGATACGGTTATATTGGGTTGTTTGGCATTGGTAGTAATAGTAAAATAGCCATTTTTATCTGTTAATGTATTGCTGCTATTGCTACCTAAAACAGTTATTACAGCAGCTTCTAATGGTTGTCTGCTAATGGCATCAAGCACTTTACCTTTATAAATTGTTTGTGCTTGGGCAATACATAAGCACATAGCAAATGCTATGCAAGTAGTAGTTAATTTCAGTATCATCTTGTACTAAAAGTTATACCTATCAAAAGATGACACACGGTGTTATAGGCAAGCGAATTAAGCAACTGTTTATAAATAACAGGTAGCCGCTTTACGCACTATAAGGTACACAAAATGTGTGCTGTATCTAGTATAAGTGTGTTAAGAATAGTGTTTAAGAAACGATATGTACACTATGCTTTTGGTGGGGGGTAATCACTTAATAAGTGCGTATGGTATGGGGCTATCAAATATGGTAAAAATAGTGTGGTAGTAACTGAATGTGTAGGTAAAGTAACATAGCTAGCCGATGCATTTTCATGGTCATCAGCATTGGTTGAATATTTTGCAGTGGTATTGTCTTTGTCGGTATTTGTTTTTGTAGCAATGGCAGCAGCCTCGTAGTGGGTGTGGTAATTCCCATCCTCGTAGTGAACGGTAGAAATATGTTCGTACAGCCAAAATGTGTGTGCCACTGTATCAGAAACATAAGGCAATACAGGCATTAACATAACGGTGCCATAAGCAAGCAACACCAAATATGATAATACTTGTTTCATTGGTTTAAAAGTACGGTAAAATGAGGTTGTTGGTTTTATAGTATTTTTTCAATTTCTGTGCGATGCAAATGAAAAAGTATAAAAAGCGTTACTAGTGCTGTTGTAGCCTCTTTGACCAACAACTGATTAAGCGTATGCTATTGGTTAAAGCAACAGCGGCAAAAAAGTTGTATGTTGTTTCTTTGTCTGTATTGTCATTTTTTCTTTTTCGGTTTTGGTGCTGGTAATTCATTCAGTGATATTCTAACTAATTCACTTAACCATTCGCTGTCTTCAATTTTGTCTTCTATTAAAAAACTTGGCTTTGCTCCTTCGTATGGCGGTGCTTC
>JAAFHG010000245.1 GCA_013297585.1 Chitinophagales bacterium | reverse complement strand
ACCCTGAATTGTATAAAGCGTTTGGCAAAAAAACAGGCGGCGGTATTTTATTGTATGGCCCTCCAGGTTGTGGTAAAACTTATTTGGCAAAAGCCACCGCAGGTGAAATTGACGCCAAGTTTATCAATATTGGTTTGCACGATATTTTAGATATGTGGATGGGCAACAGCGAGAAAAATCTACACGAAGTATTTATGCAAGCCAGAGAAAATGCACCTTGTGTGTTGTTTTTTGATGAAGTTGATGCTATTGGTGCCAGTAGAAGCGATATGAAAGGCAGTAGTATGCGTCATGTGATTAACCAGTTTTTGGCAGAAATGGATGGTGTAGAAAATAGCAATGAAGGCGTATTAATTTTAGCCGCCACCAATGCACCTTGGAGCGTTGATTCAGCTTTATTAAGACCTGGTAGATTTGATAGAGTGGTATTTGTAGCACCGCCAGATGGTACAGGTAGGACGCAAATTCTAGAGCAACATCTTAAGCATAAACCAGTTGAAAGTATTGATATTGCTAGTATTGCAAAAATAACTGAAGGCTATTCTGGTGCCGATTTAAAAGCAGTGGTAGATATTGCGACTGAGTACAAATTAGAAGAATCGCTTGCAAAAGGGAGCATCGAAAAAATTACTACAAAAGATTTGCAAAAGGCAGTGAAGCAACATAAAGCCACTACAAGTGAATGGTTTAGTTCGGCAAAAAATTATGCATTATACGCTAATGAATCTGGCTTGTATAACGATATTTTAGATTACATGAAGTTGAAGAAGTAAGTGAAAAGTGAATGGTGAAAAAATTAAAGCCATCATCAACAACATATAATGACCTAATTAATTACTAGCTACTAGTAACTAGTATCAAGCAACCATTTATAAAATGCTAAAAAGGGATAATTTTTTACAACGAGCAGAACTGTTGCGCATGCAAAAGCGCTACAAAGAAGCAGAACAACAAATAGGTGTGGTATTGCAAGATGATCCTGAAGATGTGGAAGCATTGGTGATTTTAGGGCATTGCAAAATAGACACCAAACAAACCGATGAAGCCATAACCATTTTAAAACAAACTTTGCAATACGAAGCGCATAACGACTATGTGTTTTACTTGATTGCATTTGCCTATTATCAAAAAGATGATAGCAAATCAGCGTTAGAGTTTTTAGATAAAGCCTTATCTATTTTTCCTTACAATGCTGGGTATTTTGCCTTGCAAGCACATATATTACTTGAGCAAAAAGCTTACGAGCCTGCTTTAAATGCTGCTAATAATGGCCTTGCGGTAGATGCAGAAAATGTAGGCTGCTTAAATGCACGATCTACCGCTTTGTTTAGATTAAACAGAAAAGAAGAAGCTTACGAAACCATCAATGAAGCCTTAGAGCTTGACCCAGAAGATTATAGCACACATGCTAATTATGGCTGGCATTATTTAGAAAAAGGAAAGTATAAAGAAGCCACCAATCATTTTAGAGAAGCGCTGCGATTGAATCCTAATTATGCCTACGCAAAACAAGGTTATAAAGCCGCATTAAAATCGAGAATGCCATTTTACCGTTGGATGTTGCAATATTCACTTTGGATAAGCAGACAGCAACGTGGCGTAAGAATTGGTTTGCCATTGGGTTTATGGCTATTGGTAAATTTATTGAACAATGTAAAAACCAATGCTTTTTTAACGCAGCTAGCAATGGTTCTATTGATTTTCTACGTGCTGTTTTTTGTAATGACGTGGTTGAGCAGTGCGTTTGCGAATTTGTATTTGCTATTTACAAAACACGGTAAATATGTACTTGACGATAATGAACGGTACAGTGCTATTGGTGTAGGCATTACTACAGCTATTGCTTTGGTATTAGTAGTTCCAGGGTTTATGGTAAATGAAGGCTTTTTTATTGTTGCGGCTCTTGTGGCATCGCTAGCATTACCAATGAACGAGCTGGAATTTCCGATTAAATTGTTTAAAGGCGGCGGCAGATTGGTAACGGCTCATATAATGCTGATGCTAGGTTTGGCAGCTTTTGTTACTGTTTTTATTAATGCACAAGTAGCAATGTTTTTTGGGGTTGTGTATTTTATCTTTTTAGTGGGCTTTACTTGGTCTAGCAGTGCGAGGATTCTTAAATAGTTTTTGGTTGTATGGAAACACAGGGCAAAGAAGCAACAGCGTTAGCTTCTTCTTTGTAATGAGGTTTAAAAAACTAGTAGATGAGCAGTATTAAACGCCGAGCAATAAAACAACAGTGTTGATACAATTAACATTCTCTTCCTTGCTTCTTTGCTCTGTGGTTAAATTGGTTAAATTAAAACTACTTCACTTTCAGCTTTAAAATTTGCTTGGCAGCACTTTTAAAGGCAGGTGTTTCGTTGTCTATTCTGTCTTCAATAATCAGTTGTAATTCTGGTAAAATTTCAGGGTAGAATTTACTAAGCTTACGTAACATGTGTAGCGAAAAGGCTTTTACTGCGGTAGCCGTTTTGGGTTCTTCAATAAAAGTAAAACAAGTATTCATTAAGCTGCCGTGGTGCTTTTCTGGTATGGTGATATCGTTTAAAATTTTAAGCGCATTGCGTTGCACAGAGTCATTCGCGTTGGGCATTTGCAATCTTGCCACCAACAGGTCAATGTATGGCTCTAGCATTTGAGGGTACTTTTTTGCAGCCCAATTAACGCACCAAGAAGCTCGCTGAGACAGTCTAGCATCATCGCTTGCAAAACAATCCATTAGTTCTTTAAATCTACTTTTAGAACTAGCCGCATAAGTAGCTATGGCAACGGCATGATCAGTAGAATATTTCTCTAAAATTACTTCAGCAATGTTCATTGCAATAAACGTTTGATGGTTTGTAATTCTTCAATATCAACGCTTGTTTCGTCGTTATTATCTTGCATCGCTTGATTTACATAATCCATCGCTGTAGGTATCATTTTTTTGCAGCTGGCATGGTATTCTTTGGCATTAGTGGTGCTAACTAAATCTTGAATATTGCTGCTTTTTACACCACCACCTGGCATAATAATGATACGGTTTTTTGCTAGTATAACCAATTCTTGTAGCAAGTTTTTACCAGCTACAACTTCTGCTTTTTGCCCGCTTGTAAGTATGCGGTGGCAGCCACAGCTAATAATATCTTCAAGGCCTTTGTAAGGGTTAATGCATCTATCAAAAGCCCTGTGAAATGTTACCTGCAAAGGGTAGGCGAGTTGTACCAAAGCTTTCGTTCTAGCGATATCAATATTGCCATCAGGTAAAAGTACCCCCAATACCACACCATTAAAACCCAATTCTTTGCACAGCAAAATATCTTGTTGCATGGCTGCAAATTCAATATCTGTGTACACAAAATCACCACCAGTAGGTATAATCAAAACATTTACAGCAATGCTGACTTTTTCACGCACTATTTTTAGTACGCCATAGCTTGGTGTGGTGCCACCATTTGCATAATTTTCGCAGAGTTCTAATCTATCTGCACCATTATTTGCTGCAATGATGGCTGAATTAATATTAAAAACTGGTACTTCGAGAAGCATGAGGAATTTGGGGTTTGAAGTTTGAAGTTTGGCGTTTGGAATTTGACTGTAATGGTTTTTAAATCATAAATTTCAAATCCCAAATCAAAGTATGTACTTGCCATCAACTAAAATATTCTTGTCATCAGCATAACAAACAGCGTAATTAAAGCCCTTTTGTATGCAATAGCCACCGTATTCGCCTTGTTTATTAATGGCTATAAAACCTACCTGAATGTCTTTTGCTTTAGCGCCTTTAATTTTTATGATACGCTCAACAGCTTTTTTACAAGCTTCTTCTGGGTGCAAACCTTGACGCATATACTCTACAACAGAATGCGAACCGCAAATGCGTATCACATCTTCACCTTGGCCAGTAGCTGTAGCTGCGCCTACTTCATTATCTACAAATAAACCCGCACCAATTATTGGCGAATCACCCAATCTGCCACGCATTTTAAAACCCTGACCACTTGTGGTACAGCTACCGCTTAAGTTGCCGTTTGCATCCATAGCTACCATACCTATGGTGTCGTGGTTCCATTCACCATTATCTAGTTTTTCTGGTGCAAAAGGTCCATGACCACCTTGTGTTCTTTCTATGTTAATGATGGGTTTGTATTCGTTTTTCTTCAACCAATTATCATAGTTTCTTTGGGCATCTTTACTCAGTTTACCATCTTCAAGGGCAAAGCCTTCTGCTATGGCAAATTGTTGTGCGCCGCTACCTACAAGCATTACATGTGGCGTTTTTTCCATTACACGTCTTGCTACAGAAATAGGGTGTTTGATGCGCTCTAAAAATGCTACGCTACCGCAGTTAAATGCTTCATCCATAATACAAGCATCTAGGGTTACATAGCCATCTCTATCAGGATTAGCGCCTAAGCCTACGCAACAGTTTTGTGATGATTCTGTAACCATCACACCTTGTTCTACTGCATCTAGCGCTCTGCCACCTGTGCGTAATACTTGCCATGCGGCTTTATTGGCTGCTAAACCAGCATCCCATGTAGAAATAACAATGGGTTTGGTTACTTTTTTACTACTTTTAAAAGATGAGAATGTAACTGCTGAAAGTCCTAGTGAACCTAATCCTAAAAATTGTCTTCTTTGCATCATTTGCTTATTCGTTTATCGCTAATTTTTTAATTAATTCATCGCTAGTGGTGTCGCCATACGCACCGTAAGCATTTACCAATACGCCTTTTATGCTACCATCTTTGGCGGTAATAACATACAAAACTGATGAGTCGTCTGGATCGTTTTTGCCTTCAAAGCGATAATGCGCCACAATTTCAAATTCATTTGGGTTTAAACAAACGCCTGTTGCCTTGCATTGTACCTTATCAAAAGCAATATTAAAATCGGTGGTATAGCCTTGTGCTTGCAAGTCGTTTAAGGCATCTACCAATGTATCGTAATTCTTCATAAAATATTTTAAAGAAAGATAGGGATTATTTCACGCAATGCAACAAAGTGTGCGAAGTAAACTAAGATTTTTCTGAAATAGAAGCTCTAGTTTAGTAATAAAATGAGAGACTTTGATGAGTAATTCGTTGTGCTCTTTGTCTCCTTTGTTTCTTTGTGTGAAATGCTTCATATCGCAAACGTTATCATAAATAAATTAAGCGTATTGTTGACACGCATATTAAGCATCTGTTACCTTTAATCCCAAACTCAACGATTGAATTATGACAATTAACAGAAACATTTTAACCCTCGACGAATTTACCATCAAACAATTACGAGGTTTTCCTGCTGCTACTGGTGAATTGAGTAGTTTGTTTAGAGATTTAGGACTTGCTGCCAAACGTGTAAACGTAGAAGTAAACAAGGCTGGCTTGGTAGATATACTAGGAGATGCAGGTAGTGTAAACGTGCAAGGCGAAGATGTAAAGAAGCTAGATATTTATGCCAACAACCAATTTATGGGTGTATTAAAGCATGGTATTAGCTGCGCTGGTATTGGTAGTGAAGAATTGGACGATTTTGTAGTGTTTGACGATGAAGTGAGTAATAACAGTAAGTATGTGGTTCAGTTCGATCCCTTAGATGGTAGTGGTAATATCGATGTAAACATTTCTATAGGTACAATTTTCAGTGTTTATCGTCGTGTAAGTGAGGTAGGTAAGCCTTGTACTAAAGAAGACTTCTTGCAAGCAGGTAACCGTCAGGTAGCTGCTGGTTATATGATTTATGGTTCTTCTACCATGTTTGTATATGCTACTAAGTTGGGCGTAAATGGTTTTACGCTTGACCCTGCTATTGGTGAGTTTTGCTTAAGCCATCCTAATATTAAATGCCCACCAAGTGGCAATGTATATTCTGTCAATCACGGTCATTTCTTTAGATATTCTGAAGGTGTGCGTAACTATATTAATGCTTGTCAGAAAAAAGATAAAAGCAATGGTGGCCCTTACACACAGCGCTACATAGGTAGTATGGTGGCCGATGTGCACCGTAACTTAATGAAAGGCGGCATCTTCATGTATCCTGGTACTGTAGATAAGCCTTTGGGTAAATTGCGCTTACTGTACGAGTGCAATCCATTTGCCTACATTATAGAAATGGCAGGCGGTAGAGCCACCGATGGTAAGCAACGTATCATGGATATCCAGCCAACATCTTTACACCAACGTACACCTTTCTTTATAGGTAGTATGGATATGATGAACGAGCTAGACACCTA
>JAAFHG010000642.1 GCA_013297585.1 Chitinophagales bacterium | reverse complement strand
AAATTGTATGGTTCTACCGCTGTCGATGTGGAGACTGAAAAACAGCAATTACAATCATTGTTACAACAATTTATTCACTTGCCAACAGCCGCTACATTGCAGCCCCACCCTATGTTTGGAAAATTAAACAGGCAACAATGGGCAAGGTTTATGTATGTACATCTTGATCATCATTTAAGGCAGTTTTCAGTGTAAATAGTAACTGCCACTTATTATATATAAAAGGCTACTCCAATAGTGTGGGAGTAGCCTTTTTTTAATGAGAACAAATTTAGTGTACAGTTATTTTACATGATTTCATCAGCAATAGGAAAATCTATTTCAAAACCTGTAAGATTATGAATGTAATTGCTAATGATTTTATCACCAATAACAATTACAACGTCTATTAAATTTACCTCTGTATAACCAGCGGCAAAAAATGCCTCTTTAGCATCAATGCTAGCACGGCCTCTGTTTTCGGTAACTGACGCAGTAAATTTTGCTAAAGCATCTAACTTATTATCAAATGAGGCAGCACCATGGCGAAGCTCAATAATCTGTTCATCTGTAAAGCCATTCATTTTACCCAACACAGTATGTGCACTTTGGCAGTACCTGCAACCATTTATTTGGCTTACTACCAAATTAATTACTTCTCTTTCTTTTGCCCTTAAACTGCTTTTACGGTTTTGAAATGCCAAGTAATCGCCTAAGGCAGTTTCGCTCTTGCCAAAATACGCATATAAATTTGGAACAAATCCAAGGCCTTTTTTAAGGTTGTCAAATAAACCTTGATTGATTGGGGTTACCTCTTCTCTTGTTGGCACACTAAATGTGTTGTTTGATGTAGTTGTCATGTTGTTTTGTATTTTAATTTTTTGTTGTTATTAACAATACAAAGGTGGCTTTAAAGCAGGGCCATTTACAATCAACTACATTAGTAAATTAGCAGCAACTACATGATGAAAAAAAATTAATCTAGTTTAACTTTTTTTGGGAACCCGAATGTTTCTAAGCTTTGAAAGGTATTGGGTGGTCATGCCCAAGAAAGAGGCAATTACATATTGAGGAAAACGGTTTGACAATTGAGGGTATTTATTTTCAAATTCGTTAAAGCGCTCTTCGGCGGTTTTAGTAAGATTGCTAATGATTCTACGCTGCATGCCTGCTAGTGAATGTTCTGCAGTTATCCTAAAAAATGTTTCATACTTAGGATGCATGCTTTTAAGTTTTTGCTCATTGGCATAATCCAATTGTAATAGTATTCCATCTTCTAATGCCATTACAAACATGGTAGCTGGCTGCTGAAAAATATAACTGTTGTAATCTGAAATCCACCAATCTTCTACTGCCATTTGAATAATATGATCTTGGCCATCGTCTGCTATAACATAACCAATAAATGAACCCTGTACTACATAACTGCGGTACTTAGCAACAAATTCGGGCTGTATAATAAATTGTCGTTTTTTAACTTTAGTAACTTTAAAAAAATCAATAAAATTATTCAACTCCTCTTCTGTTAGACTTAGTTTTTTGTTGATGTGGTTTATTAATTGTTGTTTAGTTTCCATTGTAAACAAGTATAGTAGTTAGAATTAGTAAAGTATTATAATGATAATTTTTGCACAGGTATAGTTTTTATATTATTACACCTGTTAGTGCCTAATCATCCAAGTGTAACACCTTGTTATTTATTGTTCTGTGTTGTAAAACAGCTTGTACATCCAAAGTATCATGGTACAGCGGAATTATTTTATGTAATTTTTCCTGCCACTCTTTACTAATCATACAATCACCAAAACAATTATTTAACACCTCTAACATGGCGCTAACTGCTGTACTTGCACCTGGTGATGCTCCCAATAAAGCAGCTATACTTTTGTCTTTAGCAAACACCAATTCTGTTCCAAACTCTAAAACGCCACCTTCCTCCTCATCTTTTTTTATTACTTGTACCCGTTGCCCAGCAATTGCTAATTCCCAGTCTCTTTCCTCAGCAACTGGGAAATAATCTTGCAAGCATTTAACCTTGTCGGTATGGCTTAATTGAACTTGCTGAATTAAATATTTGGTTAGTGCTATATTGTGCCATCCTGCACTTAACATTGGTATTATATTGGCAAATTCTATACTTTTGGGCAAATCAAAATATGAGCCTTCCTTTAAAAATTTTGTACTAAAGCCGGCAAAGGGGCCAAACAATAAAGCTTTTTTTCCATCAATTATTCTGGTATCTAAATGTGGCACACTC
>JAAFHG010000023.1 GCA_013297585.1 Chitinophagales bacterium | reverse complement strand
GTTGTAATTTGTGCCAAATTGTTTGCCCGGTTGATAGCTGCATTACCATGGAAGAACATCGTGTGGCACCAGAATATATTAACTGGAAACAATGGCAAGAACAAGGTTTACAGTTGAATGACCATTAACCGTTCTCATGCTTCCTTCATCAGCATCTAACTGAGCGAAGTAGTAATTTTATGTGGCCCTGTACGCAGCTACTCAAGTTTATACCTATTGGTGGTTGCTTCCTATACTTCGAGTTATTTTATATTATTATTTAAAATTATATAAAATCTACAATAAGATATAACACTGTTTCTGGTAACATAAGCTACTAATTATCTGCACCATACTCCATAAAATATGTTGTATAAAGTTATCTTCACAAACTAAACATGCCTACCCTATGGAATTTGGTCGTGTACCCGAAATCGAATTACGCAACATCAACTTTGCCTTACCAGATGAACCTTTGTTTAATAAGGTAATATTACAAGGCTTACCAGCCGTTACACCAAAAGTATATTTAGGTTGTGCCAAATGGGGGCGAACAGAATGGGTGGGTAAAATTTATCCAGAAAAAACCAAAGAGAAAGATTTTCTACAACATTATGTGCAGCACTATAATACTATAGAACTAAATGCTACACACTATAAAATATATGGCACCGATGGCATAGCTAAATGGGCTGAAAAAGTTGCTGATAAAGACTTTCTCTTTTGCCCCAAAATGTACCAAGGTGTTACACATCGTGGTAGTTTACTAAACAAAGAATTTATCACTACAGAATTCTTAAAAGGTATCCTTGCATTTGGTAAACATCTTGGGCCAACCTTTGTACAAGTCAGCGATACATTCACACCCAATAGAAAAGAAGAGTTATTTACGTTTTTAAAATCGCTACCAACCGACATGCAGTTCTTTCTAGAAGTACGTCATCCAGATTGGTTTAATAAAGCTACAATAAGAGACGAACTATTTGCCACATTGAAAGCTTTAAACATAGGCGCAGTAATTACCGATACTGCTGGTAGAAGAGAGTGTTGCCACATGCATATTACAGTACCTAAAGTGTTTATTCGCTATGTAGGTAATAGTTTACACGAAACAGATTTTACACGTGTAGATGACTGGGTAAATCGCATTAAATATTGGCTATCTCACAACATACAGGAAGTGTACTTTTTCATGCACATGCACGATGAAGCGACTTCACCCGAACTTACGGTATATCTGGTAGATGAACTGAACAAAGCTTGTGGCTTAAAATTAACAAAGCCAAAGTTCATTACTACAAACGGTTCATTGTTTTAAATTATCGTTTAACAACCCCGAAAATCAAAAATTATATTTTGGATTTTCGGGGTTGTTAAATTAGCTTTGTGTTATGATAAAGCGTATACTAGAAACCAATATAACAGATGCGTTACAATTTTTTCCAGCGGTAGCGATACTTGGTCCGAGGCAAGTAGGCAAAACCACATTGGCTAAACAAATAGCTAGTACTAAAAAGAATGTGGCTTTGTATTTGGATATGGAAAAATTAGCAGACCGTAATAAGTTAGAAGATGCACATAGCTATCTAGAAACTTATAAAGATCGATGTGTTATTTTAGATGAAGTACAATTATTACCCAATTTGTTTTCTGAATTACGTCCTTTAATTGATGAACACAAAAAACCAGGTCGTTTTATTTTATTAGGTTCAGCCTCACCTAGTTTGGTAAAAGGCGTATCAGAAACATTGGCTGGGCGAATTTCCTACACAGAACTTACGCCGTTTGGTTTATTAGAAATTCCTAGAAACATAGCAAGACAGAAGCATTGGCTATACGGTGGATTTCCTGACGCGTTACTAGCTAAACAAGATAAGCAAACTTGGGCTTGGACAGATAGTTTCATACGTAGTTATATAGAAAGAGATTTAGAATTTTTGTTTGGTGTAAATCTATCATCCTCTATCATCCAAAAACTATGGAATATGCTGGCACATGTAAATGGTGGTATCTGGAATGCCGAGGTGTTCGCTAGGTCTTTAGGTATTACAGCGCCTACAGTACTGCGTTATGTAGATTATTTAGAAGGCGCATATCTAGTGAGGCGCTTGCAGCCTTGGTACGTAAACGCTAACAAGCGACTAGTAAAATCGCCAAAAGTGTACATACGTGATAGTGGCATTTTGCACAGTCTCCTGCGTCTTTCGTCTATTGACGATATACTCAGTCACCCAGCAGCAGGCGCATCATGGGAAGGTTATGTAATAGAACAAATTTATCAATTTAAAGAGCGCGGCATTGATATGTATTTTTACCGAACACATGATGGCGCAGAATGCGACGTTGTGTTGGTAAAAGGGGTTCAACCAGTGGCATGTATTGAAATAAAACTCACCAATGCGCCATCTATTTCAAAGGGATTTTATACCAGTGTTGCAGATTTAAAAGCCGATAAAAAATTTATTATCACACCTAACAGTGAAGAATATAATACCAAAGAAAATGTTGTAGTAACAAGCTTATATAAGTTTCTAAAAGAACATTTGCCAACTATTAATTAACCTTGACAATACAAAATCTAATTTTGGATTGTCAAGGTTACTGTATCTCATATAACTCATCCCAGCGTGTGGTATATCTTGGGCTGTGAAAGTTCTTCTGCATTTTCCAATTGCGTGTAGTGCCACTAGCGGCAAACTTGATAATATCATCACGCATAGCAAAGTTCATGTTATCCATCATATCCATTAGCATACGACTTTTATTGGTAGCTTCAGGTACAAATAAGTTACCTTGAATAGAGCTATCAGGTACAATACCACTAAGCGTTACGCCTGCTTTTTTATACAATCTACCTTCTTCAAATAAACCATCTACCAATTGTACTGCTGGCTTTATTAATTGGTTAGTAATAGAAGTGGCATTAGCTAAAGTAGTGTAAGCACTAATGCTTGGTCCATGTCTAAACCGCCCTGTAGTAGATGGTTCTTTAGGTACTACAAACACACTAATAATATTGGCTGCACTATGTTGTCTACGTAATTTTTCAGCGGCTCTAGATGTGTAAGTAGCTACGGCTTCTTTAATGCTAGCAATATCTTTTACAGGATTACCAAACATTCTAGTCGTAGCAATCATTTTTTTATTTACCAATTCTTCTTCCATCACAATGCTTTCAAAACCCTTAAGTTCACGTAATAATCTTACACCTACCACACCACCTAAATGTTTGTGTGCCCACTCTATATTTTTAAGACTCAATTGCCACGCAGTTTCTATTTGCATATGCCTTAGCTTTTGTGCATACTGACGACCAACACCCCATATATCTTCTACTTCTGTGCGTTGCAATGCTTGCTCTATTTTTCTTGGTGTGTCTAGTATTAAAATGCAGTTAGTAGCTTGTTTATTTTTCTTGGCTAATCTGTTGGCTACCTTACTTAACACTTTAGTAGGTGCTACACCAATAGATACTTTTATACCGGTCCACATTTCTACAGTGTCTTTAATAGTACGAACCGTTTCGTGTAGTTGTTGCTTCGGTACTTTATCTAAGCTTAGGAAGGCTTCATCTACACTGTACACTTCTACATTGGCTGCGCCTATTAGCATGCGCAAGGTTTCCATCACTCGCCAGCTCAGGTTGCCATACAAATTGTAATTAGATGAAAAAGTAGCTACACCATGTGCTTCTATTAAAGGCTTGGCTTTAAAATAAGGTCCTGCCATTTCTACGCCAAAAGCCTTTGCCTCATCGCTACGCGAAATAATACAGCCATCGTTGTTACTAAGTACTACTACGGCTTTTTCTTCTAAGTCGGGCCGAAATAATCTTTCACAAGAACAGTAAAAACTGTTACAATCAATAATGGCTTTCATGGTGTGCCCCCTAACCCCTAAAGGGGAATTTTTAACAAGTTGAACTAATTAATACGCTTATTAATTTCATAGATATGCCTTATACAGTGCTATTTTTTGCGCTTGATAGCGCTTTGTTGCGTGGCATTTTTGTTAAATGCCATTAATGCTGCATCCAAAATATGTATAACACAGGTAACAACACCCCAGCTTTGAAAGGCGGTAAACTCATTAATCTCTACCTCTTTATACTTCTTGTTTTCTGGGGTTAATGTGGCTCTGTTAAACGATTGTAAGTAACGCCTTACCATCAAATCACCATCTATGGCAGCCACAATAATTTTATTAGTCGTGGTTTTAATACTTCTATCTACAATTAGTATATCGCCTGCATTAATACCTGCACCTAGCATCGCATCGCTATTCATTCTAAAAAAGAAAGTGGCAGGCTTGTTCATAATCAACTGCTCGTTTAGGTCAATACCACGTTCGGCATAATCATCGGCAGCAGCGCCAAAGCCTGTGGCGTTAGCTGTTTGCACATCTTGCTGGGTAAATTGCTTAGTGCCTTTATAGCTTGCGTTGTTAAATATTTCATGATCCATAAAATTTATTTTGAAATGCTAAAATAGTTAGTATTTTTATACCACAAAATTTAGTTTTTATGAATTCAGCACTAGTATCAACAAAACCTCAACAAATTGAGTACAGAATAGTAGCAGAGTGTAATAATCAAAACACCAAACTAGCATTGGCAGGTTTTTGCGCAGCAGAACAAGCAGAAGCTACACTATTTAGATACTTGCACAATATGTGTTTATTAAGCGACGGCAGCCTTCTAAAAACGCATGGCTTATTGTGCAGCACATTAGCCGAATGGCAAACTGCTCTCAACATTCCATCGGCACAAATGCTGCGTAATGTGGCTTTTGAAGAGCTAGAAAATAAGCTGCAAGCCTTGTGCCTGTACCGTACCAAGGCTGGCGAAAGCGAACAACTGATTAACCGAATATTTCTATAACACAATAGCTATATTACTACTATGTCACATCCACTTTTAAGTAATACTTACAATACGCAACCGCTATTTAGCAGTAAACAACTTGCTGTGAGTGAATACTTGTTGATACTGCAACCACACGAGGATTTGTATAATAAAATATTGGATCTTAAACGGGCATTTGCAGATAATTACGACTGCCCAATGGCAGCATTTTTAAAGCCGCACCTTACGCTAGTAAAGTTTATGCAGTTTGAAATGCATGAGGCGAGAATCATCCAAAAGTTTGAGCAAGTGATGGCAACTAGTGCGCCTTGCAAAATAGACTTAGAAGGCTTTGGCAGTTTTCCATCGCACACCATTTTTATTAATGTAAAAACGAAGAAGCCAATAGTGCGCTTGGTAAAAGAGCTACGACCAATACAACCTTTACTAAAATTTGACCAAGAACATAAACCACATTTTATCACCGAGCCACACATTACCATTGCTAGAAGATTGCAGCCTTGGCAGTACGAAAAAAGCTGGCTTGAATACAGCAACACGCCTTTTTCGGCAAGTTTTATGGCTACCAATGCCATACTGCTAAAACGTAAAGTAGGTAATAAAAGCTATGCGGTAGCGGCTAATTTTCCATTATTGGGTAAAGAAAAAGAGAAGGTAATGCAGGCATCTTTATTTGTCTGAACCTTGACCCGATAGCTATCGGGGTTTCAGATTATTTGGATTGGTAGAAAATTGTGGCACTCGTAACATTAACTAAATAGATGAAGAACATCAATGATAATCCCAATGCTAAACCAAAACCTTCGGTTGGAGGTAATGCCGCGTACCTAAAAGGTAGAGGTGCGCAAATCAATACGAAGAATCGTTTTTTGGCGAATCAAACCATAAAAGCACATATAGAAGCCATAGACGACTGGACAGAAACCAACGAAGCCACGGTGTATTTAGAAGACCATGCAAAAAGTATTGTAAATAAAGTAGATAGCCCTGATGTAGGTATGTTTTACAGCATGAACCCTTACCAAGGTTGTGAGCATGGCTGCATTTATTGCTATGCCCGCAATGCGCATGAATATTGGGGTTACAGTGCTGGGCTAGATTTTGAGCGTAAGATAATTGTAAAGAAAAATGCCCCCGAACTGCTGCGCAAATTTTTGATGCACCCAAAGTGGGAATGCTTGCCCATAAGCCTAAGCGGCAATACAGATTGCTACCAACCTGCTGAACAAAAGTTTAAAATTACAAGGCAATTACTAGAAGTGTGTAATGAATTTAACCAGCCTGTAGGTATGATTACTAAAAATGCTGGCATGTTGCGAGATAAAGATTTACTGCAAAAGATGGCAAATAAAAACCTCATAAGCATACTAGTAAGTATAACAAGCTTTAACGAAGATTTGCGCCGTGTGATGGAACCACGAACGACTACAGCCACACAACGCTTAAAGCTGATAAAAGAACTGAGCGATATGGGTGTGCGTATGGGCGTAATGCTTGGGCCAATGATACCTGGCTTAAACGAACACGAGATGCAACGCATTATGCAAGCAGCAAGCGAGAACGGCGCCACGTTTAGTGCGTACACATTTATACGGTTGAATGGTGCTATAAAATTGATGTTTTATGATTGGTTGTACAAGAATTTCCCTGATAGGGCAGATAAAGTATGGCACTTAATAGAAAGTGGCCATGGTGGGCAAGTAAACGATAGCCGCTATGGCAAACGTATGCGTGGTGAAGGCCCAATAGCAGAATTAGTGCGGCAGCAGTTTATTAAATACAACAAACTTTACAACTTAAACGCAGAACGTTGGGGGCTTGATACCACACAATTTAGAAGACCTGGTGAGCAGGGAAGGTTGTTTTGAGGGATGATGGGCCGAATTTATTTCCAATTTATTAAGATTCAACAAGTCATCGTTTTTTAAGATTGACAAAAGTTCATAATTACTACTCACAAAATAGAATTGTAATTCCTCTATAATTAAATTGCCTCTTATTTTTAGTGACCACAATGCAAACAAAAACTATTACTTATGAGTTCACTTTTTAGGTTCTATAAGTTTAATGATGAAAATATTGAGGCGATAAGTGAATCTTTCATTTACTTGTTTAGTGCGAAGAATTGGGAAGATGCAAGTGAGTTTGAATTTAAGATTGATATTGGTTCTGACGAAGATTATAGAGCATTTCTATCTGAGAAATTGATGGAAGAGTTTAATTTACCAAAAGAAGGTATTGAATACTTGAAAGCTAGAAATCAGCAAATTAGTAAATTGATGCAATACGGGAAGGTACTCTATATTGATACGCCAATAGAATTTGATTTATTAATTGATATTTTATCCAATGAAGCAAGGTCTGAAAGTGGAATAAAAGAAAGACAACAATTAATTAAAAATGATTTTTTTAGCAAATCAGGGATTTGTTGCTTTACTACTGATGAAAAAACTCTTACTGAGCCATTTCATTGGAAAAGATTTGCTGACAATGGAGAAGGATTTTGTATTGAATATGACTTAGAAATTTTGAACAAATATTTTTTAGATAATAACAGTGGTGTTGTAATGGATTATATCAAATATTATGAGAAAGAAGCCCCTGTTTTAAAAAACAATAATAGAGATAACTTAGAGGAGCGAACTAAAAACTATCATGAAATTTTTTTCTCTTTAACCCAAACTTTAAAAGATGAAAAAGAATTTAGATTGGCAAAAGTATTTCGCTTTCAACTGGAAGATATTGACGTAAGAAGAAAACAACCCATTCCAAGAGAAAGTATACTAAGTTTAACTATAGGGCGATCCATGAGTAGTGTAAATGAAGAAAAACTATTGAAAATAGCAAGAATGAATTTACCGAATATAAAGCTATTTAAAATAGGAGAACAGCATGGGATTCTTTATAAATACCCAATCAAATAACCATGGCACAATCATCAATAGAGTGGACAGAAATGACTTGGAATCCTACAACTGGCTGCAATAAAATTTCAGCAGGTTGTAAGTATTGCTACGCAGAAGTAATGACGAGAAGATTAGAAGCAATGGGCATTGAAAAGTATAAAGATGGCTTTGCTGTAAGAACGCATGAAGACGCATTAAACACGCCTTACGAGTGGAAGAAACCTAAAGTGGTATTTGTTAACTCAATGAGTGACCTTTTTCATAAAGATGTGCCATTTGAATTTATTGAGAAAGTATTCACTGTAATGAATAATACACCGCAGCATACTTACCAAGTGCTAACAAAACGAGCAGAGCGTTTATACGAATTGCATCATAAGCTAAATTGGACAAACAATATTTGGATGGGCGTTTCGGTTGAAGATTCAAGAGTGGTTGAAAGAATTGACTATTTAAGAGAAACTGATGCTAAAGTGAAATTCTTATCCTGCGAGCCGTTAATTGGTGCTTTACCAAACTTGAACTTAACCAATATTGATTGGGTAATTGTTGGTGGTGAAAGTGGCAGAAAAGCTAGACCGATGAAAGAATCTTGGGTTTGGGATATAAAACAACAATGCGATGAACAAGGCGCTGCTTTCTTTTTTAAACAATGGGGTGGGGTAAATAAGAAAAAAGCTGGCAGATTATTAGGCAATAGAACCTACGATGCGATGCCTGCTAAAGACTTTGCTTAATCGCAGTAAGATTTATAAATTTTAACAAAACGGGCAATTGAACAGCAATGTGCGATTGCCCGTTTTACGTGTACGGCAAGTATGTCACACACTACGGCAGCTATTGCTCATCGATGTATTGTTGTTGCCGTGGTATGTATAGCAGCTGCCGTAGCTTGTGAATAAACTGCCGTAGCCTGTTCAATGATTGCCTTGCTATGTGGTGAGTCTGCCGCAAGGTGTGCCGTTGCTGCCGAGCGCTGTTTTACCTTAGCCTTGATGTGTTCTATTGCTGCCGGTGTATTTTTACGATTAAAGTTGCTTTATCTACCAGTTAATAAAAGCCTAAGTAATTACTAAACGCTCCAGTGTGCGACGCAACAGACGCTCAATAGATAATCTACAGCTGGTAACATAAAAATGACACACTTTTTTAGTAGACTTCTAAATGAGCGGTGAGACAATTATATTTGCACCCTTATGAGCACACAATCTGATAATATTTTTCAAGCGATTATTTCTCATGCCAAAGAATATGGCTTTGTGTTTCCATCTAGCGAAATTTATGATGGCCTTAGTGCTGTGTACGATTATGGCCCAAATGGTAGCGAACTGAAAAAGAATATTCGTGACTATTGGTGGAAAAGCATGACCCAAATGCACGACAATATTGTGGGTATAGATGCGGCTATTTTTATGCATCCTACTACGTGGAAAGCGAGTGGCCACGTTGATAATTTTAGCGACCCGATGATTGACAATAAGGATAGCAAAAAGCGCTACCGTGTAGATCATTTGATAGAAGCTTATGCCGATACCTTGCCTGAGGCGGAAAAAAACGCCTTGATAGACGAAATGCAACAACTAGAAGCGGCAACAGACTACGCTGGCCTAAAGAAATTGATAGACGATCACAAAATTAAATGCAGCGTAAGTGGTACAACCAACTGGACTGAGATTCGCCAGTTTAACCTGATGTTTAAAACAGAGTTTGGTGCAGTAGCATCTGACAACCCTGACGACAATATTGTGTACCTAAGACCAGAAACGGCCCAAGGTATTTTTGTAAACTTTTTAAACGTGCAAAAAACTGCACGTATGAAAGTGCCATTTGGTATTGCACAAACTGGTAAGGCTTTTAGAAACGAAATTGTGGCTAGACAATTTATTTTCCGTATGCGTGAATTTGAGCAAATGGAAATGCAGTTTTTTGTGCGCCCTGGCACAGAAGGTGAATGGTACAAATACTGGAAAGAAGCCCGCTTGCAATGGCATTTAGGCTTGGGCATAAACCCTGCAAAATATCGCTACCACGACCATATAAAACTTGCGCACTACGCTAAAGAAGCTTGCGATATTGAGTTTGAATTTCCGATAGGCTTTAAAGAAGTAGAAGGTATACATAGCCGTAGCGACTTTGACTTAACGCAACATCAACTGTATAGCAAAAAGAAACAAAACTATTTTGACAACGATATAGACCCTGCTACCGGTAAGCCTTACGGTAACTATATACCTTATGTAATAGAAACGTCTATTGGTTTAGATAGAATGTTTTTGTTGATACTTTCTAACTCGTACGAAGAAGAAGCAATACCAAAAGAAGATGGCACTACCGATAGCCGTGTAGTATTGCGTATACCGGCTAAGCTTGCGCCTAACAAATTGGCTATTTTACCTTTAACCAAGAAAGATGGTTTGCCAGAAATAGCTACCAAGTTAATGGACGAATGCAAGCCTTACTTTAAGTGCTTCTACGAAGAAAAAGATGCCATCGGTAAGCGTTACCGCCGTCAAGATGCTATTGGTACACCATTTTGTGTAACCATAGATAACCAAACACCAATAGACCAAACCGTAACCATCCGTTACAGAGATACGATGCAGCAAGAACGTATACCTATTAGCCAAGTGAAAGATTTGGTATTGGGTATGGTGATGTAAGTGGACAGAATGGTTTTTTTTATTTTCGGTAGTCGGCTTTAGTTTTTCATCCGATAGCTATCGGATTGAGCATCGCTGCCTGCTTATACTAAATTTACGACCAAGTTAACACGCTATTTCATAAAAACTATGAGTCGTTCTTTTAGAATGGCTCATAGTTTGTATTAGTTTTTCCAATTAATGGCCAGCCTTTAGTATCCCATAACAACTGTTGCAAAATGAGCTTAGATTTTCCATTATCGTTTTTATCATAGCCATGGTAAATGATATAGTCTTTGCCATTTAAAGTAGCCACACCATTGTGCCCTACAGCATACCAGTTAGTATCGCCCGCGGCTAAAATAGTACCGCCACCATATAACATATCAATGCCTTGTTTATCAAGGTAAGGGCCTGTAATATTAGTGGAACGACCTACTGCTATTTTGTAAGAGCTTTTCTCACCACGGCAGCATAAATCAAGTGATGTAAATAGATAGTAATACTGATTTTTCTTGTAAATAAATGGTGCTTCAATAGCGCCATTATTTTTGGTAGAATCTACCATTGTATAGTCTTTGCTGCTTCTACTAGCTATGCTATAAACATTGTTGTTACTGCGATTAATACTTTTACCATCAACATTCAATTCAATTAGTTTAATGCCACTCCAAAACGAGCCAAAGCTTAGCCAAGGCTTTCCATTTTCATCAGTTATAAAATTCGGGTCAATGGCATTAAATCGGTCTTTACCTGCGTAAGACCTAAATACTTTGCCATGATCTAGCCACTTGTAATTACTATCTTTTGGGTTAAGCGTAGCATTGGTTACAAGCCCTATTGCAGAATTGTTTTTACCAAACGTAGAAATAGAATAGTAGAGATAATACAGCCCTTTGTAGTAGCTAATATCTGGTGCCCAAATATGATTTTTAAAGCCCGTAATTTCTTGCACAGCCCAAGGCAAAGTATCAAAAACGGGTTTCTCTTTTTGCCAATACATTAAATCGGTAGAAGACCAATGTGAGATACCACGACCAGTACAAAAAATATGATACATGCTATCTTGTTGAATAATAACAGGGTCATGAACAGAAATAGGGCTTACTTGTGCATGTACTTTATTACAAAATAAAACTGCCACAACCATTAAAGTTGTAGCAGTTGTAAGTATGAAACGTTTGATAGCAGATAGGCTATGCATACTTTTTAGTTAATAATTTTTACTTTAATTACTTGCATAGAATAAGCCGGTAAAACAATATCAAGTTTTTTGCCAGAAACAGCTAGTGGGCTTTCTGTAGGGCTTACAGACTTAGGTTCATCTAATGAATTCACTTTGTTTAAATCATCTGATTTAAGAAGTGTAATTAATCCTTTTGGATCTAGTTTTTTTACGCCTTCAAAAATAAATTGTTTGGTAACATCTTTGTCTGAAGTATTCACCACTTTTATTAGTAACTCGTTGGTGCTTTTATCAATACTTGCTGTTGCAAATAAACTGTCTTGACCAGCTACGACATCGTTGTTTAATAAAATTGGTACTACTTGAGAACCCTTGTTTAAAGAGAATAATTTTTGAACGTAATAGTTAGGTGTACCATACGATCGTAAGTTGTCCATCCATATTAAATCAGGTGTCCATTGCCATGCATCTACGTGAGCGAATAATGGTGCATAAGAAGCCATGTAAACTACACCAGCATTGCGTTCTAACCCAGTCATAAAAGCAGCTTCAGATAGTGCACAAATCCAACTATTTCTATTTTCAGTACTAGCTATGGCTTTGCTTTGCGCAGCGTATTCACCAGCAAAAACTTTAGAACTAGCAGGGTCGTATGTATCGTAACGTCTAGCATTTTGCCTAAACCAAAGTGGGTCACGGTAATAATGCTCATCAATAATGTCGGCATTCATTTTTCTAAGCTCACCATTAAGGTAATCAAAGCGTTCACCAGCCTGATCGGTACCGGAACTGTTTACAAGCCCAACATTAGGGTATTTGTCTTTTATAGCTTTCGTAAAAATTTTTACACGCTCTATATATTGTGGTCCCCAGTTTTCATTACCAATACCCATCAATTTTAAATTGAAAGGTTTTGGATGTCCCATATCAGCTCTTAGTTTACCCCACTTTGAATCAGTATTGCCATTGGCAAATTCAATTAAGTCTAAGGCATCTTGAATATATGGGTCTAATTGATCTGTCGCTACTACTTCTGCGGTGTTAAACTGGCAAGCCATACCACAGTTAAGTATTGGTAAAGGCTCTGCACCAATATCTTCGGACATTTGAAAATATTCAAAAAAGCCTAAGCCAAAAGATTGATAGTAATCTGGTGTTGGTTTATGTGCAAATTCCATATTCCATCTATTCACAATTACTTCTCTATCTTCAACCTTACCAACAGATTTTTTCCATTGGTAACGGTTTACTAAATCTTTACCTTCTACAATACAACCACCAGGAAAGCGAATAAAACCTGGTTTCATATCAGCTAAAAGTTGCACCAAGTCTGCACGTAAGCCACCTGGTCTTCTTTTCCAAGTATCTTGTGGAAATAATGAAATCATATCTACATCAACAACACCTTTACCTTCAAACCAAACATTTAATTTGCCTTTCGCTTCTGTTGCATTTGCAGTAAAACTTACCTTGTATTGCTTCCATTCTTTACCCGATACACTTACAGATGCACTACCTAGTTTATCGCCTTTTGCAGAAACCAATTCTGCTTTTAGGGTCATACTGTTACCATCTTGCATAGCTGCCCATACAGAAAAATCGTAGCCATTATCTTTTTTAATACCCATGCCTCTAAAGCCTTCGTTGATAAGGCCAAATGGCTTTGTAGAGTTAACAGTAACTCTTGCAAAACGAGGATTGGGGCTATGTTCAACATTTCTGTTAACAATTAACACATTGCTTCCTGCTTGTCGTTGTTCTTTCCAGCCCATTAGTGGATTGGCAAATTCAAACGAACGATTTTTAACCATTTCTGCGTACAAGCCACCATCTGCACCCATATTAATATCTTCAAAAAATACACCCCACATTGTTGGTTGTATGGGTGCTTTTAAATCGTTTACTTTAATGGTAAATGGATTTGTATTCTGAGCGTTTGCTGTAAGTAATGCTGATACTGCTAATGCAGTGAGCAAACTTTTAATTCCTATCTTTTTTTTCATGTTGCAGAAATTCTTGAGCGTGGATTTTATGGCATTATACATTTACTAAATTCTATTTTAAAACTTAAAAGAGAGCGTAAATTTATTGTTTTATGATATTGGCAGCAAATAAATTGTCAAATTAACAATTATTTTTTCTTCCCCCAAATAGCCGTTCCAAACTGGTTCATGCCAGTATAAACAATGGTGGTGCCTTTTTTATTTTCCCAGTCTCTTTCGTTACTTACTATTACTTTATCTATAAATAAACCGCCAGCATAACTTAATGACAGCACTGGTGCATTGTATGTCCAAGTATTGCCAGCTGCACCACCAATTTTTCCATCTGCATCTAATGTAATTACGCCAGATGTTCGCATTTGTGGGTCTGTTTGCTCGGCTGAATAACCTGGTACTACCGAGTAGCCTAAAATAATTTGTTCCCAATTACCTATTAAACTATCTCTTGTTAAAGTATTCTGTGGCACATTAGCATAGCGTTCTGGTGAAGCTACCGGCCAGCCTTCAGTAGTCCAAAATAGTTTACGTACATGCATATCCATGTAGAATTTGTTTTCACCTGGTCGTCCTTGGTTTGCAATAAACCATTGGCCATTACCATCGCTAAAAACAGTTGGATGCGAAACACCTTGCCAGCCACTATGGTTATCAAATTTGTAAGGGTGAATAATCATAGGATCATGGTCTACATTGGTATTTTCGTTTACGTTATTAAAGTCTAAAAATGGGCCTTGTGGTGATGTAGAGCGACAAACACGTGTGTTGTATTTGGTATCAATCCAATCGTAAGAAATAAACATATAGTACATACTATTTGTAGGATTATAAATTACCTCAGCACCTTCTATATTGCCATTTATTTTGCCGCCAGTAGAACCTCTGCTTGCTAAACGTACACCTTTATTGCCGCTTACTTTAGCTAGGCCTGTTGCTGGATCTAATTGCAATGCATAAATGCCATCCCACGCTGAACCATAGTAGAACCATTGGTCACCAGTTGGTGTGGTTACTACTGTAGGGTCTATAGCGTTTGTTTGTATTGATGTGCCACTTTTTGGTGATGTAACTACCAGGCCTTTGTCTGCCCACGGCCCTACTGGTGAAGTAGATGTTAATAAACCAATAACACTTAGCCTTGCAGTATCTGATGATACAGAATAATACAAACGATACTCATTGCCTGTTTTTACAATTTCTGGTGCCCAAATAGATTTATAATACACGGCATTATTGTTACCAGCGTAGTAGGCTTTTACAGATGCAGGTACATCATTGTTAAGTACCCATCCTACAAATAGCCACTGCACTAAGTCTTTAGATTTGCGCACTTGCATACCCCATCTTGTAGATGTATTGCCAAAACTTACGTCAGTAGTATAGCAATAATACCACTCACCATCTTTAATAATAGATGGATCATGAACATTGTAAGAACCCCACTTTGAATAATTAGAAAATGCGGCTAATGAGCCATAATTATCTAGAATTGAATTGATATCAAAATTGGCTGATGGTACTACGGGAATAACGGCAACAGTATCGGTAGTATTAACAACATAGTTGTCTTTTTTACAGCTTTGAAATATGAACAATGCCACAGTTAAGCAGAGCAAAAAATGATTCTTTTTCATACAATGATTTTATATTAACCTTACTGTATTTAGTTAGCAGGATTTGGTGATAAATTTTTGTTTACATCCAACTCAGATTGAGGAATTGGTAGATATTCATGCCCTTGTTTCCATGTATTAAAATCAGCATCATGTGCTTTTAGTTCTGCTAATTTGGTAGCATTGTATAACCAACCCCAACGTATAATATCATTAATTCTTTGTCCTTCTATAGAAAACTCAAGTGCTCTTTCATGATAAATTTGCTCTCTCATTTGGGCTTGTGTCATATTGGGTTTTGTAGTAGCAAGGTTTGGTAAACTAGCCCTAGTTCTTACTTGTTGTATAAATGGATATGCTTCTGCTGTTCTGTTAAGTTCGTTTAGTACCTCTGCATACATCAGTAAAATATCAGCGTATCGTATTACACGGTAGTTAATGCCTGAGGCTACAAATGTTTCAAATGGCTTATTGCCAAAACCATCGTTGGTATATTTTCTTGGGTAAATGCTAGTAATTGGATTGCTCCAAGCTGCACCGTAAGCAAGTATTGAATTATCTGCTGGTTCGTAAGATGCAATTGTGGTTAGCAATCGTGGGTCACTTTTGTTTCCCGTTGTTTTTTCTAGTTTAAATTCATCATAAATCCATCGTGTAGGTAAGTAGTCTGAGAAGCCTTTGCCATCCATTGCGTAAGTAATAGAAATAGCGGTATTTTGTTTCCATGACGCATTAGGATCGCCAGCCCAATTATCAACAGTACCGCCATTTTCAGAGAATTGTACTTCAAATAATGACTCGGCATTATTTTCATTTACGTCTTTAAAATTATCTCGGTACACAGGCATTAAACTGTACACATTTCTCAATTCGCCCGAAAAGAATTTTTCAAATTGTGTAGCAGCTTTTGCATAGTCTTTTCTATATAAATAAGCTTTGCCTAGCAAGCCAGCAGCGGCACCTTTAGTGGCTCTGCCTTTTTGCCCTCTATCTAAACCATCTACATTATCGTAACTAATTGGCAGCATACTTTCAGCAGCTTGAAAGTCGCTATAGATTTGATTCCAAAGTACCTCTTCAGTTGCTGTTGCAGGATAGTAACCACTTTTATCGGCAGCCACACTTGTAATTACTGGTACAATTTTAAAAGTATTGGCTAGGTTAAAATAAGCCAAGCCACGTAAAAAATAGGCTTGCCCTAGAATGCGTTTTTTCTTATCAGCACTAAGTACCGATGCATCCATTTTACCTACATTTTCAATTACTTGATTGGCCCTGTTGATTAAAATATAAAAGTCTCTCCAAATCCATTGTACTGGTGCAGAGGTAGATGGAATTATAAACTGACCAGTTAATACTAAGTCTGCCCAAGGACTATCGCCTTTAAAATCGTCACCTCTACTATCTGTAAGGCCAGGAAAAGAGCGCATATATGAGCCATCGGTAATTAAGGCATTGTACATAGCGGTTGAGCCTTCAAAAGCTTGTTTTTCTGTTAGCCAAAACTGCTCGCTAGTAACACGATTTGGATCTACTAGGTCTACTTTTTTATCGCAGCTAGCAAGGGCAAATGCAGCTAGTACAATGATTGATATTTTTTTCATAATAGTTATTAATACGGTTAAATAAATTAGTTAAAACCCAATTTGAACACCAGCCATAAAAGTTCTTGGTTTAGGATAAGAGCCATCATCGAAGCCAGGGTTAAAAACGCCTGACGTAAAATCAGGGTTGTAGCCTTTATATTTTTGAAAAGTGTACAGATTTTGTGCAGTTATATACACTCTTATTTTAGTAATACCTTTAATAGTGTTGGGGCTAATATTATAACCAAGTGCTAAGGTATTAATGCGTAAAAAAGTGCCATCTTGTAACCAACCTGGTCTGTTAGAATCACGGTCGTTATTAATGTCTTGTTCATTTAAACGTGGGATGTCTGTATTGGTATTTGTAGGCGTCCATCGGTTTAGCATATCTGTGCTATAATTAGCAGAACCAGCGGTGTGATGCAAGCTTCTATAAAATCTTGAATTGATTAAGAACTTAGCACTACCAGATGCAAACAAAGAAAAATCGAAGTTTTTGTAGTTTGCCGAGAAGTTAAAACCATAGGTATATTTAGGAATACCACTACCTAAAAATGTTCTATCATTTTCATCAATTACACCATCTGGTTTACCGCTAGGGCCAGAAATATCTTTGTATTTAACATCGCCAATACCAGCTTTGTATAACGATTGTGAAGGGCTTGCAGCCAATTCTGCGGCGCTCTGAAAAATACCTGCATATACAAGGCCATAATGTTCGCCAACTTCGCTACCAATTTGCGTACGAGCACCCACACCACCAATAGGTTCGTTATTGCCGCCCAATGCTATTACTTTGTTTTTAACAGTACTTAGGTTAGCAGAAATATCATAAGTGAATTTGCCACCTGTTTTGTGGTAGGTTAACGAAAATTCAACACCTGAATTTTGTAAGGTTGCAGCATTGGTTACTGGAAATTGGTTTAATGAACCAACCGATGCAGGAATAGGAATGCCTACTAAAATATCGTAGGATTTGTTGTTGTAATATTCAGCTGAGAAATCTATTTTACCTCTTAGTAATACCGCATCTAAACCTATATTGCTAGATGTTCGGTCTTCCCATTTAATGTTTCTGTCTACCACGTTTGTTTGTAAGCCACCCACATATCTTATATCGTTAAAGGTGTACACAATGCCAGAGTTTACATTGGTTTGAAATAAATAATCACCAATATTATCGTTACCTAGCTTACCATAGCTAGCACGCAGTTTTAAATCAGATACGATGTTTTTAGGTAGTTTAAAAAAGTTCTCGTTACTAATGCGCCAAGCACCAGAAACAGAAGGGAAATAGCCCACTCTATTTGCTGGCCCAAACTTAGATGAAGCATCTCTTCTAATATTGGCGGTTAGCAAATATTTACCATCATAATTGTAGTTTAATCTTGCTAAGTAAGATGCTTTTGCAGATTCAATATAATAGCCCGATGCAGATCTATTACTCGCACCATTTTCTAGTACAGGTAAATAGGGTTGTGTAAAGCCCTCGCTGTGTCCAAATCTAAACAAGGCGTTTGAATTAGTAAATGTTTGGCCTACTAAAACCTCTACATTGTGCTTTTTAAAACTCTTATTGTAGGTTAGTATATTTTCTATTAACGATGTTGTAAATACTCTTGTATTATCATCTAACTTGGCTATAGGCGATTGAAAGAAATAGCCTAAATCGTACGATGGTTTAAAAGCGTAATCTCTAGTTTGCGTTTTATCGTAACTCAAGTTTAGCTTGTATTTCAAGCTATGGCCTCTAGTTTTTAGTAGTTGTAATTCGCCATAAACATTTGCAAAAATTCTATCTACATCTACATAGTTTTTTATAAGGCTATTTACACCAATACCATTTAGCGAAATCACATCTTGTAAGTCTGATAGTGTACCACCAAAGCCGCCTTCTTTTGTAGGGTCTAAGACTTTCATGGTAGGTATTGCATATACCAATGTATTAATTAATGGGGCTTGCGCACCTGCTAATTCGTAGGCAGAAGTTGAGGTTAAATTGTTTTCATGTGAGTGGGCGTAAAATATATTTTCGCCAAACTTAAAAATGCCTTTTTCGGCAGTACTATTTACTCTTGCTGTGTAGCGTGTATAGGTTGGTCCATTACCTACATATGTGCCATTATTATCAAAATAATCTAGCGACATATTGTATGTATTATTTGCCCCACCACCAGAAAAAGAAATATTGTGGTTTTGTCTGTTGCCAGTTTTTAAACCCTCTTTTTGCCAGTTTACATCTGTACCTACAATGTATTTTGACGATAGCGGATCGTTGCCTGGTGCTAGTGCCACATTAGCATTGGTACGAGCTTCGTTATTAAGCGCTTGATATTGTAATCTGTTAGTTACAGAGGTTAATTGCCACACTTCATCAATACCGTAATAGCCATTGTATTCAACCTTTAAGGCTGCATTCTTTTTGCCTTGTTTTGTGGTAATAATAATTACACCATTTGCAGCTGCAGAGCCATACAACGCAGCAGCAGAAGCATCTTTTAATACCTGAATTGTTTCTACATCATTTGGGTTAAAATCACGCACTACAGTACCTACTTGCACACCATCAATAACATATAATGGCTGTGC
>JAAFHG010000495.1 GCA_013297585.1 Chitinophagales bacterium | reverse complement strand
TTTACATCACCTGAATAAATAACACTATCCAACTGAGCAAAAATCCTCACATGAAACAGTAAAAAAGCAAGAAGTAATACTTTAATTCGCATACACAAATTTCGGGTTTTTTAGTTAATTTTAGTTTATTATTTTTAGTGTGTAACAAATGGCTATACAATGCCAAATTAACCACTTTTACTATTACACACTATGCGTGTTGCCAGCAACAAATTAAAAGATATTATTAATTTTTATCATGTGGAACTTGGGTTGTTTTACAATTCATCTGAAATAGATGCCATTGTTCGCGTAACATTAAATCATTTTTTAGGCTTTTCGCCAACAGATATAATCTCGAAGCTCAAAAGCAATGTAAACCAAAGCGATTTAATAAAACTTTACGATTGTTGTAAATTGTTAAGTAAACAACTACCCTTACAATATGTTTTGGGAGAAATTTGGTTTTATAATTTACGCTTTAAAGTAAATAGTAACGTATTAATTCCAAGACCCGAAACCGAGGAATTGGTAGATATAATTGTAAAAGAAAATTCATTGGCCAATTCGTTTTTAGATGTTGGTTCTGGTAGTGGCTGCATTCCTATATCCATAAAAAAAGCCATTCCGATGGCTGTTGTTTATGGCTGTGATATTAGCGATGAGACGCTTGCATTAGCCACAGAAAATGCCTTATTAAACAATGCAGACGTGTTATTTTTTAAAACAGATGTATTAGACACTTCTAATTTTGAAAAATCACTGCAAGTACCAGTAGATGTGATTGTGAGCAACCCGCCTTATATAAAAATTTCCGAAAAAGCCACGTCAAGTAAACAAGTTATTAATCACGAGCCGCATTTGGCTTTATTTGTAGAAGGCAACGATGATATTGTTTTTTACAAAAATATTATTGATGCCAGTAAAACATTGCTTAATAAAAACGGACATTTGTATTTTGAATTAAACCCTCTTACGGCTAATGATGTAAAGTTGTACGCAACAAATTCTGGTTTATTTAAATATGCTGAAATTATAAAAGATATGAGCGGGAACAACCGTTTTTTTAAAGCAGTAAAGCATTAACGTAATAAATTTACATGCCCTACTAATGAATGGTTTCTGTTGTATATGTCTGTTACTTGTGCTTTCCAAATATATACATCTTGCTTAATTAACTCGCTGCTTCCTTTTTGCTTTCCATCCCAGGCAGTATATATGTCTTTTGTTTCAAATACTAAGTGTCCCCACCTATCATATATTTGCATCGAAAACTTGATAATACCTACACCTTTTGCCTGAAACTCGTCATTTGTTCCATCGTTGTTTGGTGTAAACGTATTGGGAATAAAAATTGTATAAGCTGGCTTAATGTCTAGTACTTTAAAAACGGTATCTACACAACCAATTTTATTTTTTACTATTTGCACAACCATTGGTTTTACCTTTCCATCTATATTTTTTAAGTAATGCGTTACATTTGGTCTATTAAAGCTAGTACCATCACTTAGGTAGTACCTTGTAAAAACTACATCCGTTGAAGCTGTACTTTGCAAATTAATAAGAGGTTCCATTTCGTCTACTTCATCGGGTGTTGCAATAAACCCAGCACTTGGGTTGGGCGAAACGCTCACATACCCCACATATTTTAATGTACTAGCACAGCCTAAATCGCTTAGTAAGGTTAAAGTTAACTCATAATTACCCGATTCGTAACAATGATTTGGGTTTGGGATACTGCTTGGTGGACTTCCATCACCAAAATCCCAGCTGTATTGAACAATAGATCCACTAGAAATACTTGATAAATTTTTAAAATTTACACACAGTAATGGGCAACCACTTTTGTTATCCGAATCAAATGCTGGAAGTGCTTTCGGGTTTGCATCAATAAGTCTGGTCGAATCTTTACTACATCCATATTGAGAGGTAACAATGAGTTTAACATTATACGCGCCTGGTGTAACATACGTATACGTAGGTGTTTTTGCCGATTGGTCAATAATATTATCCCCATTAAAATCCCATTGATGTAAGGTAATTGTTCCATCCTGTGAGGTTGATAAATTATTAAACCCAGCAACATCTCCCACACAAACACTCTTATTAATTATAAAGTTTGAAACAGGTAAGCGACGCACAATTAAATTTATAGATGTATCTACAGCGCAATTATCACTATTGGTTACCGTTAATTTTGCTGTAAAACCACCACTAGTGCTATATTTATGAGAAGGATTTGCAGCACTTGATACGTTGTTAGCATTTGAAGAAGGTTCGCCAAAATTCCAATTAAATGTAGATGCCCCTGAACTTAAATTTGTAAACAATGTAGGTTTACCAACACACACCTCGCTCGTTGTAAATTTAACTATTGGCAAAGCATACACTAACATAGATGATGTAAAAACACTCGTACAACCTAAATTAGATTGAGCCGTTAGTTTAACAAAATGGGTGCCAGGCGAACTAAAGCTATACGATGCTGGTGCAGAAACAAAAGAAAAGTCGTTACCTCCAACAACATTCCATGTGTATTGCGAGCTGCTACCGCTTCCATGCATGCTCATGTTTGTAAATGATGTTGGGGTTTTAAAACAAACATTATCTGCACTATATAAAGCTATTGGGTTAGCATATATTTCAACCAATTGAGCTACTGTATCTCTACAGCCAAAGCTATTTAATGCTATAAGTTGTGCCGTGTATGTGCCTGATTTAGAATAGGTAATGCTTGGATTTTGTGCAATACTGTTAAGCTGATTAGCCTTGTAAAAATCCCAGGACCAACCTACTATATTTAATGTATTCGTTGTATTATTAAAATTTGTACTACTTCCAAAACAAGCTGTGTTGTTTGTAAACGAAGGAACTGGTAATGGAAAAACAGTAATTGTTTTGGCAGCAGAAGCGCTGCATGTTAGCACAGAGTTTAGATTTTGTGCCTCAGGATAACTAAATTCTGTAAGCACAACA
>JAAFHG010000340.1 GCA_013297585.1 Chitinophagales bacterium | reverse complement strand
ATTGAGTTTTATATGAATAGGAAATTGCTGAATGCCTTGCTGCAATAAGTATTGTTGAAAGCTATTGTAAATATTGAATGAGTAAATTTCTGGTTCCAAGTTATAGTCAACCAAAGCATCAAAACCGGCTTCATCTACATTCATTACCATAATGGGTAAAGTAATGCCAGCCTTGCGTAAATCAACACCTTCATCTGCATAAGCCACAGCCAAATAATCTACTTTATGAAACTGTAACAACCTTGCTACTTCTATACTACCGCTACCATAGCTAAAGGCTTTTACCATAGCCATTAGTTTGGTTGTTCTTAATAATTTTTGTTGATATTGCTTTACATTATGCACCATTGCAGAGAGATTTATCTCCATGATAGTTTGATGTACTTTCTGTTCAAGCCAATGATTAATGCGCTCAAAAGCAAATACACGAGCACCTTTTAGTAAAATATAATCGTTACTAAATTGATGATGTGTGGCTTGCTGCAAAAAATCATTTGTGGTATTATAAAAGCTCGTTTGTTGAATATTTACAAACAAATGGCGATGCTTACTGATGGCTTTTCCTATACCAATTAAACGATGAATATTGCGCTGTTGCAATTCATTTGCTACCATTGCATATAGCTTTTCATTTGCCATACCAGCCTGCAAAATATCCGATAAAATAACAGTGCTATTTGTATTACCTGATTGCTGTTTTAAATAATCTAGTGCTATACTTAAAGATGATAAATCGTTGCTATAACTGTCGTTTAAAATATAGGTATTGTTTACACCTTTTTTCAACTGCATACGCATTTCTACAGGCTGCAATTGCAGTATTCTAGTTTGTATAGTAGTAGTATCAATACCTTTTAAAAGCATTGCACAAATACAAGTAATGGCATTATCTACCGATGCTGTATCAGTAAAAGGAACGCTGATTGATTGTAATTGTTCTCGATAAAGAAATACAATTTCTGTTTGATTGTGAAGCCTTGTTTCGCTGGCAATTTCAACAGTTGCAGTCTCTTTTTTACTCCAAGAAAATAATCGGATAGAAGGATTAAGTAACGCTTCGATATTAATACCGGTAGGCAATGCATCTTTGCAATACACTAACCGCTGGCAATGCGCAAAAAGTTGTAATTTCTCTTTTAGTTTCTCTTCATCATTAGCAAAACCTTCGCTGTGCGCTTCACCAATGTTGGTTAAAATACCAATTGTTGGTTGAATAATATTTGCTAAAGCTTCCATTTCACCAACGGTAGAAATACCGGCTTCAAAAACACCTAAAGTATGTTGGCTTTGCATTTGCCAAACACTTAATGGCACGCCTACTTGCGAGTTGTAACTTCTAGGGCTACGTACAATATTTTCATCTGTTTGTAGCAACTGATACAACCACTCTTTTACAATGGTTTTACCGTTGCTACCAGTAATACCAATTACGGGATATTGAAACTGGCTACGATGATATGAGGCCAATGTTTGCAAGGCTTTCAGCACATCATTTACCAATAAAAAATTAGTATTGGGGTAAAGTGCTACATCTATCTTTTGGCTGACTACAAAGTTTCGTACACCACGATCATACACTTCTTTTAAGTAAGTATGTCCATCGCGTCTTGGGCCAGCTAGTGCAAAAAATAATGAGCTTTCAGGAAAGACTATTTTGCGACTATCGATTAATAAATACGCAATACTAGCATCTACCAAATACGTATTTGAAGCTGCAATTACTTGGGCAATATGTTTAACTGAGTAAGCCAATGTGTTGCTTATTTTACGGATTCATCTACCACATCTTTCGGTACACCTTTCTTGTTCATAAATATTGAATAGAAGATAGAACCAGAGATACAAACTAAAATCACACCGAGTGAAATAAATACTTGCGCACTTTTATCTACCCATTCATTTATCCAATGTTCACCCAGCATTTTTACACCAATAAATACCAACACAATGGCAATACCTTGTTGCAAATAATCGAACTTACTTACAGCACCTCTTAGCAAAAAGAACAAACTTCTTAAGCCTAAAACAGCAAAAATATTTGAGGTGTAAATAACCATTTTACTACGTGAAATGCCCATTACTGCTGGTATTGAGTCAAGTGCAAACACCAAGTCGATAGCAGCTAACATTACCACTACCACAAATAAAGATGTGTACAAAGGCTTACCATTTTCACGAATTACATACTTACCATTGCCATCACCAGGTGTAAGTGGCAAGAAGCGTTTCATAGCTTTATAAATTTTGCTTTCTTCGGGTTTAAATTCTTCGTCTTCATTGGCTGTAAACATTTTAAAACCTGTGTACAACAAGAAGGCGCCAAAACCATATAACAACCAACTGAATTTTTCTACCAAGCCCACACCTACTGTAATAAACAATACTCTAAATACAATAGCCATCAATACACCTATCAATAATACCCTACCGTAGAATTTTTCTTTTACTTTAAAAGCATTAAAAATGAGTATAAACACGAAAATATTATCAATGCTCAAACTCCATTCCATTAGGTACGCACTCAAGTATTCTAATGCTGGTTTCTGACCTTCTTCCCACCACATAAACACAAAAAAACCTAAAGCTAAAGCCACCCAAAACAAGGTTTGGTTTAAAGCCTGTTTAATGGTAATTGCTTGATTTTTTTTACTTAATAAGCCCAAATCAAAAACCAAGGCAATAACTAATACTAATCCAAATACCAAGTAAGTAACTTGTTCCGTACTCATAATTCTATTGTTTTTACGCTAGTAACAACTATGTTTTGTAGCGTTAATTAAGCTGCATATTTACGCTTTCTTAGCCATTGCAAAAGCAAGCCAATGATTATCACCAAAATTACTGGCCCGGCAATGTTTATTAGCTGCCATTTGGTATAATCTGCTTCTACTTTTTCTTTGTTTAATAAACGCAGTGTAAAGTCTTTATTTCTGCTTTCAAAAATGCCATTTTTGCCCACTAAAAAGTCCATGCAATTCAGCATAAAATCTTTATTGGCAAAGGTGTAATTGGTGTACTTATTAAAACCAATTGGTAATGGTCCTTTCTGTGTAAGCTCGTTTAAAAACATATCTCCATCGCTTACCACAATTAGCTTACCTTCTTTATCGCCTATCGGTAAAAAAGGATTATTCACTTTTTGCAGTGAGTCTAATTTAGCAGCAGACAATCTATTTGCAAACAGCGATTTAAACTTGCCTTCAAGCAATACTGCTACTGGAATATTTGGTTCAGTAAATTCTTTTACATCGTCTGCGTATTTTAAGCTTTCAAAACTTATCATCGCAGGTGTACCTATTTTTTTACCGTTTTGCGAAGTAGCTAGTAAAATGGTTTTACTAATGCCTTCAGCCTTCACCGTGTCAATAGAGTTAACGTATTTACCAAAAACAGGGTCTAAATTTTTAGAAACTGGATGTGTATTATTACCAGATACCAAAGGATAATAAGGCCATTTTAGTAATTGATTTTGCGGCTTGCCACCAGCAGAACCAACCACCAAACTAATATCAGTAGCTTGATAATCTTGTACTAAATCAGGGTTAATTCTTACACCATATTTAAATAGCAAATCGTAAATATCCAAGCCCTTATCAAAGGCAATGGTTTGAGGCTTAATGTTTAAGCTATCTAGTGATGCGGTTAATACGTCCGTAGCTAATAAAATAGTGCCGCCATGTAGTAAGTATTGGTCAATTTTGAATTTATCAGCCTCAGTGAAAACGCTTGTAGGCTGCAGTAACACTAAGCACTCAATATCTTGAGGAACAAAAGGGTTTGTTTTAAGATTAAATGAGTCTAATTTATATTCACTTGCTAGTGTAAAAATAGCTTCAGAAGCTTCGTAACCAAGCGATTCACCGTTACCTAAAGCATAGGCAACTTGAGGAATACTTTGTCTTGTTACTTTTTCAATAGCGCTAGAAAATTTATACTCAAGTAGCGATTCAATATTGTTGTAATAACCTTCATCACCACTATTGCCTGCACCTTTTAAAAAGTTAATAGGATAAGTACCATTTACCGATGTAACTAATGCACCAGGAATCACAAATCGTTGGCTTTGTTCAGCACCCTTTTTCTCTTGAGCCACTTGTGTGAAAGGTGTTAAGCCATAGCGTTTTAACGAATCCAACAAGTGAGCTTTTAAAGAATCATCTTCAATAGCAAATGGATCTATATAATGGATGGCAATATTACCATTAGCAAAGCTTCTGTATTGTTGCAAAGTCTCATCAACACTATTTGCAACCTTTTTTAAACCAGCAGTTAAATTGCCTGTTAAGTACACATCAATCGTCACTTGATTGTCTAATTTCTCAACCAATTTTTCTGTGCTTTTTGTAAGACTGAAACGTTTTTCAGC
>JAAFHG010000690.1 GCA_013297585.1 Chitinophagales bacterium | reverse complement strand
TGCCTATGTTATTAGTACTTGGGCTGCCAATACCAAACTAAGTGAAGAAGTAGTGTTTAATAAGTTTATGAATGTTAATGGTGTAAAAGGTGATTCAAGAAAGGCTTTTAGGCAATTGTGTTTATTATCTGCACAAGCAGTATTAAGAGGTCATACAAGTGCTGCTTTACCATTTCAAAAAGATTGGGCGTTTTGGATGCGAGATGAATTTTTAGGGGGGATTGGTAGTAAGCCTTCGGTAAAAATAAATACTTCTGAAGGGTGGCTTAAAAACGCGTTTACTTACTACGAAGCCAATGGATTATTACAACAAGCTGTAGCAGAAAAGTATGAAGCTGTTCAACAATGGAAAACCATTGCTGAACTGAGCAACCGTATAAAACTCACTAATAAAAATGATGAAAACTACATTAAGGTGTCTTCACAATATGGAATGTTACTGCATCAAATCATTGCCGAAGGCTGGAACATAATGGCTATCGGGTTTACTGGTGATAAACTTAAAAATTACGATACCATACAGCTTGCAAAAGCTATCAAAAATTACGATGGTTATTGGGAAGCATATAATCAGTTAAAAGTCAATAATCCGTCTTGTGCTACACTGTACAAGCCTTATGCTTTCATTTATGAATCACCATTGTATCATAGGGATTTTGGGATGCAAGCTTCGGTTGATAAATATCGTTTAATCTTAAATCAACAAAAATGAGGATAATAAAACGATATGCTTTAGCTACACTTATTGTATTTTTTTGTACGCAAATGCTAGTATTTGCAGGTACCCAAATTACCTATTATGTTGATGCTGCAAATGGCAATGACAATAATATTGGTACATCTGTAACAGCCAGTTTTAAAACTATTTTAAAGGCACAAACTGTTGTAAGAACTGTAAACAGTAGCATGACAGGTGATATCTATGTGTATTTGCGTGGTGGTAATTATACACTTTCTGCCACTTTGGTTTTTGATGATAGGGATGCAGGTACCAATGGTTACAATATTTATTATGCCGCTTTTCCTAATGAAACACCCATTATTAGTGGTGAAAGAAAAATAACAGGTTGGGTATTACACGATAATATAAAACAAATCTTTAGAGCCGCTGCTGGAAGCACTATTCAAACAAGGCAACTGTTTATAAATGGAAGAAGGGCAACAAGGGCACGCACCTTCGATACATTGGCTAACCTTACCATTGATACAGCGGTAGGTCATACTACCACAAGCATTAACATCGCATCGTGGAAAAATACAAGCGACATTGAATTGGTGTATCAAGCAAGTTGGACCAATCCTAGATGCGGTATTAGTTCTATTACAACTAGCAATGGTACAGCATTGTTAACCATGAAACAGCCTGGTTGGAGTTATTGTACCAATAAGGGTATCACTTCGGTAGGGGGCAGTTTTTCAAAAGCACCATGGTTTATTGAAAATGCTTATGAACTTATTGATAGTGCAGGTGAATGGTATTTGGATAGAACAGGTGCTATTAATGGCACAGCCAATACTTTTTACTACAAGCCCTTTCCTAGTGAAGATATGAGTAATGTAGAGGTATCAGTACCAGTACTTGAAAGGCTTATTACAGTACAGGGCAGAAGTGTTGCTACGCCTGCACACCATATTCAATTTATAGGATTAGTTTTTCAATATGCAACATGGTTATTGCCAAATGGTAATAATGGTCACTCGGATGCACAAAACAATATACTACGGTGGAAAGGAAGAGGCGAACGTATTGTAGATGCTGCAGCTATATCTATGAGGTATGCCAATGATGTGAACATACAACGTTGTGTTTTTAGGCGTTTGGGTGGCATAGGTGTAGAGATGTATCCAGGATGCCAAAATAACAATATTACAGGCTGCACCTTTACAGATATATCTGCTAATGGAATTCAAGTGGGTGATATATATGGTGCTTTTAACGACACCAGTTATGAAGCGTTTAGTAATCCTGTTGATGCTAGGTTAGTTAACAAAAATATCAATATTCTCAATATTTACATAGATGAATGTGGTGTTGAATATCGTTCTGCTTGT
>JAAFHG010000390.1 GCA_013297585.1 Chitinophagales bacterium | reverse complement strand
GGGTACTTATATTGGCGATATTCAATTAGGTAGTTTTCAAAAAATAGCCATGCCAAATAGTACTGCTTTGGCTGCTTATACCAAGCAAGTTATTAGCAACACATTTAAAGCGAGTACAGTAACCGATGATGCTAGTAATCCACTGCCTGTATTGCCAGGTTCTAGCAAAAGCCCTATTAAATACATTGTGTACATTACCAAAGAAAATAGAACTTACGATGAGATTTTTGGTCAAATGCAAAACGCTAATGGTGATAGCTCACTAGCCAAGTTTGGTGTTAATTGCGAATACACTTTGCCAGATTCTGCTAAAGCTAAATTTAAAAATTTAAGGGTATCGCCTAATCACCACAAACTAGCAAAAACCTTTTCTTTTAGCGATAATTTTTATTGCGATAGCGATGCATCTATTCATGGTCACCATTGGATGATGGGTGTAGTGCCAAACGAATGGGTAGAAGCTAACTCAGATGTAAGTAAAACCACGAAGCTGTTTTCTACTGCACCGGGTCGCCGTTTTCCTGGCTCTACAGGTAGTATGGATCCAGAAGATTATGCAGAAACAGGTGGTTTGTGGGAAGCTTTAGAACGTAAAAAAATTAACTTCTACAATTTTGGCGAAGCCAACGAAACTGCCCATGTACGTGAAGAATGGATGGATACAGCTACAGGTGCTGCACATGGCGTAATGGTGCCTATGCAAAAAGCGCTATTTACACGCACAAGCCACAATTATGCTGGCTTTAATATGAATATTCCTGACCAGTTTAGGATGAAACAATTTGAAGAAGAGTTTACCAAAAAATGGTTAACAGGCAATCAATTAATGCCTTCTTTAGTTACCATGCAAGTACCTAACGATCATGGTGCAGGCGTAAGACCTGAAGATGGTTATCCGTATCGTTCATCGTTTATGGCTGATAATGATTTGGCTGTGGGTAGAATTTTACATTTTTTGTCTCGCACCAAATACTGGAAAAATATGTTGGTAATAGTTACAGAAGATGACCCGCAAGGTGGTATAGATCATATAGATGCGCACCGTAGTATTTTAATGATGGCAGGCCCTTATGTAAAGCGTGGTTATGTAAGCCATACACATGCTAATTTTGGTTCTATCCTTAAAACCATTTACAATATTTTGGGCGTGCCTTATGTGAATCAATACGATATTACAGCCTCTTTGTTGCAAGACTTTTTTACCAATAAGCCAGACTTTACACCATACACTTTAGAGCAGCACGACCCAAGAATTTTTGATGTAGATAAAGCGATGAAGAAATATAATCAACCAATAGATTGGCGTAAAATACTACAAGGCCCTGCTATGGATAAGGTAGAGGATATTAAGAAAGAGTTTAACAAGTAATTAGTTTTTAAAGCACTTTACTATGAAATTTTGTTTTATCCCGTTAACGTTGTTGGTAATAATGTCTAACATTTGCAAAGCGCAAATCACAAGTAAAATTGTTGCAAAAGACACGGCTACAACCTTGCAAGAAGTGGTGTTAACCGCTACACGAAAAAGCAGCAACACGTTATCATTACCATACAGTATCAGTGTTCTTGAACGTAAAAATTTAGATAATTACCAGTTTAGAACCACACCCGAAGCTTTAATGGGTACAGCAGGTGTATTTGTACAAAAGACAAACCATGGTGGTGGGTCGCCTTTTGTACGTGGGTTAACGGGTAATCAAACTTTGTTACTAATTGATGGCATACGCTTTAATAATGCTACATTTAGGTACGGCCCTAACCAATACTTAAATACTATCGACCAATTTACTGTAGATAAAATTGAAGTAGCAAGAGGTACAGGTTCGGTGCAGTATGGTTCTGATGCGTTGGGTGGTGTGGTGCAAATTCTTACCAAAACACCAAAGTTTAATAACGAGAAAAAGTGGCTGGCGAGTGTTACTGGCAAAGCTATTTCGCAAGATATTGAGTACACTGGTAGGGCCGATGTACAGTATCAATCTAAAAAAGTAGCTATTATTGCTGGCTACACACAACGCAAGTTTGGCGACCTTGTTGGGGGCGATACCACAGGCAAGCAAACGCCTAGCGGCTATACTGAGCAAGCTTTTGATGCCAAACTAAAATGGCAAGCAGCTACTAATGCCTTGGTTACGCTAGCCCATCAGTACGTGCAACAAAACGATGTGCCTTTGTACCATAGAGTGAAGCTAGAAAACTTTGCGTACTACTTTTTTGCACCACAAAAAAGACAAATGAGCTATGCTAAATTAGATGTAACAACTAACCATGCTTTGGTATCAGCCATTAACGTTACTGCCTCTTTGCAAAACAGTTTAGAAAATAGAAGTTATTTAAGAAATGGCAATGCCAATCGTTTTGTAGAAGAAGATAAAGTACAAACCTTTGGATTTACAGCAGATATTACGTCTACCATTTTTAAAAACTGGACCGCTAATTCTGGCATAGAATATTACCATGATAAAGTACAAAGTATTAAGCAGCAAATAACAGTGGCTACCAATGCAACAGTTAATCAGCGAGGCTTGTACCCAAGCAATGCTACTAGCGGCAATTTCTCTTTATACAGTTTGCATCACATCAATATCCAAAAGTTTAAAGTAGAAGCAGGTTTGCGCTACAATAGTTTTGCCATTACCATTCCTGATACAACTACCACTACTTTAAAGTTGGGTGATGTTACTGTAAGCCCTGCATCTTTAGTAGGCAATCTTGCGGTTTTGTATAGTATTGGCAGCAAGCAATCTGTATATGCATCGTTTAGTACGGGCTACCGCACACCAAATATTGACGATATGGGTACGCTGGGCTTGGTAGATTTTAGATGGGAAATTCCTGCTTATACATTAAAGCCAGAGAAAACCTATAATACCGAAATTGGCTACAAATACCAAGGCAAATCAGTAACCGCATCGGTAGCAGTATACTATATGCATTTGGCTGATTTAATTACTAGGGTGCAAGTGGCGGGGCAGCAAGTGGGTGGCTACAATGTGTACACCAAAGAGAATAGCCAAGAATCGTACATTAAAGGTTTTGAAACCAATATCGCCTATCGTATTGTAAATAATATTATTATAATTAGTAATATGAGTTATGCCTTTGGGCAAAATCTATCTCGCAGCGAACCAATGCGTAGAATTCCACCATTTAATGGCAATCTTCAAATTAATTACCAGAAAAATAAGTGGCTTGCTAGTGCAGAATATCAATTTGCAAGTACGCAAAATAGATTAGCCCAAGGCGATAAAGATGATAATAGAATACCAACAGGTGGTACACCTAGCTGGCAAGTGCTTAACTTATATGGTGCTTATAAAACCAATAGCTACGCTGTAAGATTAGGGTTGCAAAATATCTTTAACCAAGATTATCGTACACACGGTAGCGGCATTAATGGTATGGGTAGAAGCTTGGTTTATGGGCTACAATTGTTCTTTTAAATCCTTTTTTAATAAATATACAGCATGATAAAAATGGTGGTTTTTGATATGGCAGGTACTACGGTAGATGAAGATAATGTAGTGTACAAAACCTTGCATAAAGCTATAAACGAGGCTGGTGTAGATGTAACTTTTGATGATGTACTGCTACACGGTGCAGGTAAAGAAAAACTGAAAGCGACGAAAGACATTTTACTGGCTTATGGTGTGGTTAATAGCGAAGTAACCCAAAATGCGTTTAC
>JAAFHG010000412.1 GCA_013297585.1 Chitinophagales bacterium | reverse complement strand
CTGTACTATCTTTTGCCCTTTTTACCAATGCTAATACAGCATTCCATTTACTCAGAGTATCTGTTTTTGCCGCAACCTTGGATAATAATTCTTCGGTTGTTTCTTTATAATTTAATTCTTTAATCCAATTATTTTCGCCATCAATGTTAATAAATGCAGGGGCAATATTTACTGCATTAGGATTAAAAGCATTTGTGAATTTTGGCAAGTCAAATACAAATTCATTTGACTTTTTGGCATCTATCTGCACTATATATTTTTTTAGCTCTATAGATATTTCCATTTTGCCTTTGTAAAATACACTTTGGTTGTATTTGCTTGCAGAATCCTTTTGCTGTGTTTGTATCAAACTTAACTTCATTGTATTTGCAATGCTATCAAAACTTTTAACTACTTCAAATATGGGATGTCCTATTTTATACACCCATTGATCAAAAAACCAATTGTAGTCTTCCCCAGTTATTGTGTTTACACTTTGTATAAAATTTTTTGTAGTTACTTGTTTGTATTTATTGATTTGTACATAATGTTTAAGTATTTTGTACCAATTGTAATCACCTACTTCTTTTTGCAACATTCTTAATACAAGGCTGCCTCTTGCTTTGGTATAATTATAACTAGTGTATGTTGCCAAGTCTTGAATGCTATCTGCAACTATAGGGCGGCGGTAATTACTGTTCCAATCGCCTATTACGGCTTGCATATCGGGATTGTGGTAATATAATAAATATTCACCCTTGCCATTTTTATATTCATTGTACAATCCATCTAAGTAATGCGTAAATGCCCTATTTAGCCATGTTTCATTCCAATTTTTTGGGGCTACTACATTTCCAAACCATTGGCTTGCTAAGCCTTGTGCCTCTACACCATCCCATAGGTACAAAAAATCAGCATGGGTTCTATCATCATCTATAAAATTATCACTACGTATGCTCATACTATGCTGCTCATTATTTCCAGGAAAAGGATAGTCTTGCACCATCACTTGCTTAAAAGTTTTGTAGGGATAAGCCACACCAGTTTTTTGGGTTATAAATATTGCCATATCGGCAAACCTTTCAATGGTGGCTTTTGCAGCTTTAACTTCATTAGGATAGCAATAGGTAAGTAACTTAATAGCGCCAGCTTGTTGTTCTATTTTTGCATATTCACCTATTACAACAGCTGTTTGATAGTTTGCATATGGGGTAGTTGCTTTGTAATAAAACACTTTGTTTGTATTATTTAATAATATTTCTTTAACCAAATCACCGTTTGCTATTGCTGTATATTTTTTATCAACAGTTAGTGTAATGTCAGTAGTTCTTAAGTCTGTTATATCTTCTTTGCATGGAAACCAATATTTATTGCCCTCTGGCTCTCCATTGCTCCATAATTGCCAATGCTTATTTGGTGTGGTAGTAGTGGGCCGTTGCCATCGCAACCCCTTACCAAAGCTTCCCCATATATTATTAGGGTCGGCATGATTAATATAATTGGTGTGATAATTAATTTCTATTGTTTGGGCATTACTACTACTTTCATTCTGTAAAAATTGAACTATTAATCCATCGGGTTTGTCACCTCCATCATACTGATATTTCAAGGGCAATCCTTTGGCAGTTTTAATACTCTCAATAGTTAAATCGCCAGCGTCTAATTGTATGTATTCTGCCTTACTAAATGGTATAAAAGTAATTTTACAATTGCCATATAATTGTTTTTTACCCCACTCTAATTGCAGGTTCAAAGCAATATGAACAACATCAATTTTGGTAATGTTTTTTGGGTTATACAAACTTGTGGTTTTAGCATTACTTACATCTTGTGCTAAAACACAATATGTAGAAATGAATAAAAAGTATACAAAAAAAATATTTTTCATTCTGGTTATTTTAGTTTTTCAAATTATACTCCATATACTCAGCTATTTCTAATTTCACTGTCTCCCCAAAAAGTTTTTCTATTATATAAAAACTAGCATCTATACCAGCACTAATGCCAGCAGTAGTGATTATTTTGTTGCCAGTTTCTGTGAATCTTTTTTTTGGGTTTGGAATGCTCCTTGGGGCAAGTTCTTGTATATGTGAATAGACTACCTGCTAGTATCAATACATCTAATTTTGGATGATTATGTATACTGTACTTGGGTGTAACTACTAAACCGTTAACAGCTTCAATTGGATTAGTATTTTCGCTTATTAAAAAAACATTAAAGTGGGCTTGAGTATGCACCTGTGCAGATACACTAAACACTTCAAAGGGGCCAGCAAAATCTAATACTTCGGCATCATTAAAAATTAATATTCCTACATTTAGCATAACTATTTTATTTTTTTAGTAATCGCATTACCTGCCTTTCGCTTTTTAAACCAACTTTATTAGCCATCTGTTGTACAGATAAATCAGGATTATTCTTTAGTTCATTTAGCGTTTCAACTCTGAGTATTGTTACATATTCATTTATAGATAAACCAGTTTCTTTTTTAAAAATTCTGGTCAAATTTCTACTACTCATCAGGGCTATATCTGCCAAGTCAGTAATATTGAATGGAGTGTTTAAATGCTCTTGAATATAATCTTGTACAGCATGTACGCCATTGTGTATGTGGTTTCTGTATTTCATGCATTCACTCTGCTGGGCATCGTTACCCTTTCTTCTATTATACACTACCAATTCTCTGGCAATTTTAAATGCAAAATTTTCATCTTTAATTTTCCCTACAATATGCAATGCTAAATCTATACCCGCCGTTACACCTGCACTTGTATATATTTCGTCGTCTTCGCAAAACAATATATTCTCTTGCAGCTTAACTAGTGGAAACAGTTCTTTTAACTGAGCTGTTCGCTTCCAGTGGGTAGTACAGCTTTTATTATTGAGCAAGCCTGTATGTGCCAATAGAAATGCACCAGTGCAAATAGAGCAAATAATTACTCCATTACTTTTTTGCTGGTTTATCCAAGTAAATAATTTATATTGTTTAGTAATTTCGGGAGACAATAAATAATCTACATCTGCTCCAGGTATAAACAGGTAATCACCTGCTTGTAGTTTTAATTTGTTATAAAGCATCAACTTACCAATTGGGAAATTGGTAGAGCTATAATTATTTACAAATACCCCACTATATTGTAAATTTATATTTGCCCCATAATCTTTTGCTTCGTGAAATACTTGGTCTACCCCTGCCAAATCTAGCAAGTGAATTTGTGGCACAATAAGAAATGCTATTTTGATAGGTTTCATAAGGCAAAGGTTACACAAATTGCTCATATACCTAACGCCTAAAAAATGACATTTTGAGCCAAGTTAAATTTAATTCATTTTCACCCTGCCTTTCTCAGTCTCCGACCCTCCAACTTCTCTTGCTTGTTTACTTTTGCCTTTGGTGAAACGATAGCTAAAAGCTATAGTTACAAAGCGGCTATCATAATAGCTAAACCAATTAGCTGTAGAGTTTGCCAAGCCTTTAATGTCGCCGC
>JAAFHG010000704.1 GCA_013297585.1 Chitinophagales bacterium | reverse complement strand
AAACTAGCACGCACTCCTACAAAATCATCTACTTGCATAGGATCGAAATTGCTTTCCCACACTTCATTCCAGTTCTGTACGGGTATGGTTTCTTGTGTAAAAGCTACCGCATATTTTTCAGTAAGTGCTATTATTTGCGTTTCATCAAAATCTGTTTCATTAATAAATGCTGTAAGCCCCTCTTCTACTTCTTCAAAGCCATTAAAGCCAATTTCAGATAATTCTGCAATTAACACATCTACAATGTCTGCTTGTACAGATTGAAAAAACAACGCTTTATGACTCATGCTATCAATTTTAAAATAAAAAGATTATTGTGGTAATTTATACACAGGGTAACGTAAATGGGCGGGCTCGTAGTAAGGCGAATGTTTATACACAAAATCCAACTGCTGGCCAGCAGAAGCTGCAAACTTAGGGTCTGCTTGTCGTTTTGCAGCTAACGCTTGTTGCAATTCTGGATGCTTTTGTAAATATTTAGCCGCTACATCTTCCCATCTATAATCGCTGTAGCCTTCTTTTTGCTGTAAAATGGCATCAAAAAAATTCCAAGCAAAATAACTGTCATCACCTGTAGGCTCTAGCATTTCAACCAAAAATCTATCGCAAGTTTGCCCAGTATAAATGATGCAATCGCCTTTTAAAAATTGCATATTCTGCTTACTTACACTCACTTTGGTATTGCTATGGCGGTAATGTTTTTCGTAGGCTCGTGGGCTAGTTTTATAGTCTTCAATTTTATAGGCATCAACCATTATCTGCGTGTCTTTGGCTAAAGTTGTTATAGCTACTTTATTCAGCTTCAATAAATTAATTACCTCGTGCCAGCCTTGTGGAATAATGTACGCTTTAGGTTTTGTAACCATATTTTGCCCTACAAAATAGTTGTATAACTTTACTTGCTGTGCAAATGGTTTCTCATGGTTATAAAACAATCGGTTCATGCCAGTTACCTCGCTTTTCTTTTGCTCAGCAGCGTAACCTAAAAATGTAATAGTATCTTTTCTAGTACTATCAACAGCAAAATTTAAAGTAAAACTTTGCTGTTGCTGTATCGCTTCTAGGCTTGCTTTTCGGTTTTGTTTAATGGCTTTTGCTTGTAGCGTTGCTTGTTGTAAAATAGTTTCCATCAATGCATAGTTACTTTTTACCCTTTGGGCAAATGGCTTCAACATATGTGTTTCGGGCATAAAACCAATAGTACCAAATAATGCTGCATAACCTGTACTATACCGTGGTGCATCGTAAAATGCTTGCCAACCTTTTTCAGGACTACCCTCTTCAAAATTCACATAAGGCGTTAAAGGCCAATTTTTACTGGCCATACTTTTAAATATGGATGGCTCAAAAGTGGCGTGTAAATAACTACCAATACTACCACCTAATTTGCTATGCTGTGTGGTAAGCAAAGTCATAGTATGCTGATAATCTGCACCATCGCTTACATGATTGTCTATAAAAATATCTGGATTTAGATAATGGAAAATTTGGGCAAATGCTTTTGCATTGCGAGAATCTGACTTGGTGAAATCTCTATTCAAATCGAGGTTTTGGGCATTACCCCTAAAACCATAAGCTAACGGCCCATCTTGATTTACACGGCTAAAACTCCCTCTATTTAAACTACCACCAATATTGTAAATAGGAATAATAGCCAATACAATATTAGATGGTACCAAAATTTTGCCTTTTACAATATCTCGCAACAACATCATACTTGCGTCTATACCATCTGGCTCGCCGGGATGAATACCATTATTTACAAGTACTACCAATTTGTTTTGCTGTTGCCAACTTGCAGGTGTAAAACTTTTATCGCCACTAAAAATGATAAGATGTAATGGATAACCAGCATCTGTATTACCAAAAGTTTTTAATTGAAGTTTAGAAGAACTTGCTGCGAGCTGCTTGTAAAATGCAATGCAATTAGCGTAAGTAGCTGTTTGTAAACCATTGGATGTTTCAAACGTTGTAGTTAGTTCTTGTGCATTGGCCATCAGCGCCACAAAAAATGTTAGTA
>JAAFHG010000566.1 GCA_013297585.1 Chitinophagales bacterium | reverse complement strand
TGCATTTTTTACTTTAACGGTAAATCCACAGGTACCCCTGTCTATCAATGCTATTTTACCTGTTAAACTTGCTGCGTTGGCAGCTGCACTACAGGCACCATGTGTAGTACCTGCCAGATCATCATTATAGTAAACAACATCAGCGGTTTTTGTACCAACGCTATTTAATTTATTCTTGGTACTAAAAGCACTTTCAACAGATGTTTTAACACCTTGAAATGCGGTTGGCTGATTGATAGTGGTAGAAGCTATGCCATCAAACAAAAACATCTGCATACGTGGATTGTTACCATCATTTGGTGTAGAGAAATTGGCATTATTGGTACCAGAACCGTCCTGCGCATCGGCAAATACAAAGTCGTTACCATTACCACCACGGCCTAAATTGTTAGCCTGGAAATTACCAGATACTTCATCAAAACCATATTGATAAGAAATATCATGCATAATATTATTCCAGTAAAACAGGTTGGTAATCGCAAACTTTTGATTTGCAGAAGTAGTAGGAGCTTTAGTAAAATTTACTTTATTGGTAAATGTAAGGTTTGGTAAAACAGTGGTAGATTTTACCAGTTTACCAGTACCATTATTACCATTTCTATCTTCCTGAGCCAAAACATTATTACCTTTTGTACTATCAAAAGTAGTAGTACCGTTATCGTGCCACTGTAAAGTAGTAGCATTATTGCCTGTACCAGCCAATGACCATGGGTTGGTAACAATAGCAGCTGCGCCACCCGGATGAATAGGGCTTTCTGCAGGGAAAGGAATTACGCGGTATTTGGTAGAACTAACCAATGCGCTGCTGTTATCTTCCTGAGCCATGGTTATATCTGCAGATATATCCCGCATTGCAGAAACACGGCGTGGTGTAGTCCAGTTACAAACAATATTCAGGTTAATTTTATTTAAAATATCACCTTTCTGTGCATCCACATTTACATACCACAAATCAGCCAAACCTTTCGGTTGCATTTGAATCTGCCAGCTTAAAGACATTTTATTCGAAATTTCATCCGGCACCCACAATAATTTAGATTTAATGTTGGTTGAAGAAATTCCCATATTGCTAAATTCAATTTCTTTAAAAGCATTCATTTGCTTAATTGGCATCATAGCAGATGGGGTAGCCAATTTAAGATGGCTTGCGGCAGCTTTAATAGCATCGGCCGCGGTTACACCAGCTAAACCTTCTTTCGAATTTACCAGCGCTTCCATGTTACCAATTCTTGCACCAGTTACCGAAACTGCTTTTTCATTTTTAAATGCAACAGTTTGAATGGCATTAAATACATCAATGCCCTTAAAAGTTTGCTGTAAATACACATAAGTTAAGCCAGAAGATTTGTCAGCATACGCATCAGAAATGCGGTAGTTTTTTAAGTCATTAGCATTCAAGCCAATTTTAGCAGCATTTCTCTCAACCAAAGCTTTTGCATTAGCTACCTGTTGAGAAAAAGATTTACTAATAGCAAGAACTGCAATAACTAAAAGCAACGCAGTTCTTTTAATAGAGTAATGTTTGTTCATGTAATATGTATTGTTTTAAGAAAATAAAAATTTGAAGCGGAAGTAAAAGTACCTATTTGCCAAATGCAAACAGTGGTTAGCAAAAAATATAATAACCTTTTAAGCCATAGCATTACATAAATAATAATATGTAAATGAACGGGTAAGAAATTTAAAAAAAATTAAATGTATTGCCTGGTTTATTTAAATCTTTACATTTTATTATTAGCCAAACCTTATAAATTATAACAGCTTTACTTGCGTCGCACACTTGTACGCCAGCATATGGTATGGGCTTCAAACAGCCAGTACAATGTAATATTAATTGTAAACCATTCTATCAAAGCCAATCGGGCAAACTATCTATTTCAGCAGTAGCTGGGGAATTAGCTATATAAAATGCACGGCTATAATTACCATTTGTTATAACAAGATATTCAACGGCAAGTGTTATATTGTAACGTAGTATTTGGGCAATTACCTGCTCATTAAGCGCCGTATCCTGTTCCTTGCACTCTATTATCATCCACGGCTTTTGGCCCTTATACACAACAATATCGCAACGCTTTTTTAGCTCGCCTAACCTTATTTCCTTTTCTACAGCAATTAAAGCTGCCGGATAATCTTTAACCTGAACCAGATAATATAAAAAATGCTGGCGCACCCATTCTTCAGGCGTAAGTACTACCCATTTTTTTCTAAATTCATCAAAAATGAGTTTTTGGTTACCCTGTTGCTTTGTTTTAAAATTAACGGAAGGATATTCTATTGCCAGCATACGCAAATGTAATAATATGAGCTACCGGTTTTGTATATTTGTTGTTAACACTTAACCTTATGTTGCACATGGTTATACTGCTTAATGGCTGCGGGATTGCAGTGTAAAGCCCGCAACGAACGTAACGCAGTGCAGTGAGTGAGGACTTGCAACGGAAAGCCCGGACTGTTGATTAATTTACCATTACAGCCAACAGCCCCTGCATCAATAATAGCATGGCAA
>JAAFHG010000559.1 GCA_013297585.1 Chitinophagales bacterium | reverse complement strand
TTTGTATTCAATTACCTCTACACCAAATCGTCTTAAAAAATCTACCCCCTCATCGTTTTGCAAACCTTTAAACTTGGCATAACTATCTTTAAAAAAAACTTTTCTAATGCCTGTTGTAAAAATAACGCGTGCACAGGCAATGCAAGGCGATAGCGTTACGTAAAGTGTAGATCCCTCCATGCTTACATTATTTTTTGCGGCATACAAAATAGCATTTTGTTCAGCATGCAAGGCTAAAGAGCAACTTCCTTTGCTATCTCTGGCACAGCCTGTTTCTGGCCATTCTTTATCGCAATTGTGTGTTCCAGCTGGTGGTCCGTTATAGCCTAGTGAAACAATACGAGTATCTTTAGTAAGTACTGCACCTACCTGGGCTTTTACACAATGCGAGCGTTTAGCTAGTTTTTCTGCCAACTCCATATATATTTCATCAAAGGAAGGTTTTTGCATAGGTCAATTTAAAGAAATGTTTTACTTTTTAATCGGATAATTATTTGCGAAAACATAAAATTTTATAGGGCTTCGCTTATCACTTCTTTTACATCGTTGGGTAATAATCGTTTTAAAAGCGCTTCAATTCCTGCTTTTAGTGTTAGTGTGCTGCTTGGGCAACCGCTACAACTGCCACGCATTTGCACAGTAACCACACCATCTTTTAATTCTTTAAAAGTAATTAAGCCGCCATCCTGCTCTACAGCAGGACGAATGTATTGTTCCAATACTTCGATTATTTTATTTTCCACCTCGTTACCAGGTGCCGTATGCTGGGTGTTAATGGATATGGTTTCTTTAAACGAAGAATCTTTTGCTACTTCTTGTTGAGGTAATTGTGTGATTACAGCATGTCCATCATTTAAATACTGGGTTATAAAAACACGCAATTCATCTCGAATTTCTTCCCATTCTACCGCATCACTTTTTAAAATAGTAATGTAGTTGGCAGAAATAAATACACGTTTTACAAACGGAAACTGAAATAATTTTTTGGCTATGGGAGAACCCGCAGTATCTTGTATATATTGGTATTCGGCTGTAGCACCACTTACAAGTAAGAGTTTGTTAGCCACAAATTTCATGCTCGAAGGATTTGGGGTACCTTCTACATAAACAACATAAGGTATTTCTAACGTATTCATAAATTATAATGCATTTAATTTTTTAATAGCAAACCTTAAAATTTATAGGCGCTTTACAAAAGTACGAAGAATTTAAAGGTATGTTTTCATTTTTCAGTATCCAAATAGCAGTCCAATGTCTTAATTGTAAAATAGTTACTTTTACTTATACAATTTTATGAAAATTAAAACCGATTTTTTAGTAATAGGTTCGGGTATTGCTGGATTAAGTTTTGCTTTAAAAGCAGCAGATAAAGGCTCTGTTATTTTAATTACTAAAAGCAATGCCGATGAGAGTAATACAAAATATGCCCAAGGTGGAATTGCAGCGGTATGGCACGATGCAGATAGTGTTGAAAAGCATGTGGCTGATACGTTAAATGCTGGAGCAGGATTGTGCAATGAGGCTATAGTTAGGTTGGTAGTAAATGAAGGAACTGAGCGTGTAAAAGAGTTGATTGAGTTTGGGACTAAATTTGATAAAGCAGCAGATGGCGAATATGATTTAGCAAAAGAAGGAGGACACAGTGAACATCGTATTTTACACTATAAAGATATTACGGGTTTTGAGATTGAAAGAGCATTACTAGACAAAATTCATCATCATAAAAATATAATTGTTTACGACCACTATTATGCCATTGATATTATTACACAGCATCATTTAGGAGAAATTGTAACATCTAAAACAGCTGATATTGCTTGCTATGGAGCATATATTTTAAATACAAAAAATGGAACGATAGATACTGTGCTTTCAAAAATTACAGTAATGGCTACTGGTGGGGTAGGGCATGTGTATGCTACTACTACAAACCCTACTATTGCAACTGGCGATGGCATTGCCATGGTGTACCGAGCTAAAGGTCATGTAAAAGACATGGAGTTTGTTCAATTTCATCCTACCTCGTTATATAATCCAGGAGAAAATCCAAGTTTTTTAATTACCGAGGCCATGCGTGGTTTTGGTGGTGTTTTAAAAACACAGGATGGTAAAGAGTTTATGCAAAAATACGACTCTCGCGGTTCATTAGCACCTCGCGATATTGTGGCTAGGGCTATTGACAACGAAATGAAAATACGGGGGGATGATTTTGTGTTGTTGGATTGCAGACATTTTGATAGAAAAGGGTTTATAGAACATTTTCCAAACATTTACAATAAATGTATGACGGTTGGGATTGACCCCTTTGTAAAAATGATTCCTGTGGTACCCGCCCAGCATTATTTGTGTGGTGGTATTTTAGTAAACGATCAGGCACAATCTACCATTAACCAATTATATGCTATTGGCGAATGTGCATGTACAGGGTTGCATGGTGCAAACCGTTTGGCTAGTAACTCGCTTTTAGAAGCCGTTGTGTTTGCGCACCGTGCTGCGGAGCATGCAACAAGTAACTTTGCAACGTTGACATGGA
>JAAFHG010000308.1 GCA_013297585.1 Chitinophagales bacterium | reverse complement strand
GTATTTTACATTTTGTTAAGATTGAAAAATGAATCTTTGTTTAAACCCCATCAATACTTTATATGCGCAGAATTACAATATTGATAACCTTTTTGCTTAGTACGCTGCTATTTTCAGCGCAAGCACAATACACAATGGTAAACAATGATGTTGATGCCAACTTTAAGCTAGCCAAAGAATATTACCTTAAAGAACAGTACAGTTTAGCATTTCCTATTTTTAAAAACTTGTATAGTAATGGTATTAGCAAAAGCAACTACGGTGTTGCTGTAAACTTAGAAGCAAAGTTCTATTACATCACTTGTGGCTTGCGTTTAAATGATGTTTCGGCTGCGCCAAAAGCTACCGAATTTATAGCACTAGAACACCACGAACCACGCACACAAATGATGAGCTTTGAGTTGGGTGAATATTTGTACAGACAAGGTAATTATGTAGATGCATTAACCTACTACTCAAAAGCAGGCATTGATAATTTAAGTAACAGCGATGTGGCTGCCATGAAGTTTCATAAAGCTTATGCATTATTTACCTTAAAGCAATTTAAAGAAGCGAAGCCTTTGTTTAATACCATCAGACAAATACCTAGCGATCCAAACTATATTGATGCGAATTATTACTACGGTTTTATTTCATTTTACGATAAAAATTACGAAGAAGCTTTGGCCGCATTTACCATTGCAGAAAGTAATGCAACCTATGTAAATGTGGTGCCTTTTTACATTGCAGAGATTTACTACTTTAACAATCAAAGAGATAAAGCTATTAGTTACAGTGAAGCTGCCATTAACAAAGGCGGTCAGTTTTATGAGCTGCAGTTAAAGCAGTTGGTAGGGCATTTGTATTTTGATAAAAGACAGTTTGCCAGAGCACAACCTTACTTAGAAGCTTATGTGAGTAAAACAGAAAAAGTTAGTCGTGAAGATTTGTACGAATTGAGCTATTGCTACTACGAAGCAGGCACTTGGAAAAAAAGTATTGAAGGCTTTAAACAATTAGGTGGTAGAGAAGATTCGCTGGCGCAAAATAGCATGTATTTATTGGCTGATGCCTATTTAAAAACTGACCAAAAGATTAATGCACGTAATGCATTTTTGTTTTGCGCAAGTAACAATAGTAATCTTACACAAAAAGAAATATCCAGTTTTAGCTACGCAAAATTGTCTTACGAACTTGGCTACACAGATATTGCTTTAAAAGATTTACAGCAGTATTTAAAAGACTATCCTGATAGCAAAAATACGCAAGAAGCGAGAGAATTATTGGTAGCTGTCTTATCAAATACCAGCAATTTTAAAGAAGCATTAGCACTGTTTGAAAGTTTGCCATCGCAAAGCGAAAACGTAAAAAAGATTTACCCTAGAATATTGTATGGCAGAGCTATAGAACTTATTAATGATCAGCAAATAGAAAAAGCTGATGAATTATTTAACAGAATACTAACCGTTCCTTACAACAATACGCAACTACCATTTACCAACTTTTGGAAAGGCGAAATTGCTTATAGAACGGGCAACCTTGAAGAGGCAATTGGCTATTTAACTGCGTATTTAAAAGCCCCACAAACTAATGGTGAAGTAAATATTACCAATGCGAGATACAATTTGGGCTATTGCTTTTTAAAGCGTGGTGATTACAATGTAGCGTTAAATTATTTTCAACAAGTGGCAGGTTATACAGCAGCTACTTCATCACCAATAGAACAAGACGCCTACATACGTACAGGTGATTGCTACTTTATGAACAAGCAATATAAGCAAGCAAGTAAAGTGTATGAAGATGCATTGAATCAAAACTGGAAAACTGCCGATTATGCCTTATTTCAAAAAGCGGTAATAGCAGGAGCATCTAATAAAAACGCTGATAAAATAGCTTTAATGCAGCAGTTAATACAGCGTTATCCAACTTCAAACTTAGTGGCTGATGCTAGCTTAGAAGTGGCTAATAGTTACTTAGCAGACGAGAAGTTTAACGAAGCATTACCACCATTGCAAATGGTGTTAAAAGATGCTAAAGCAACAGCTTTGTGGCCTACTGCTTATTTAAAAACAGGTGTTGCATACTTTAACGTGAATAAAAATGACGAGGCTTTAAGCAATTTCACCACTTTGGTAAAGCAATACCCAAATGCACCAGAAAGTGATGAAGCCATTGAGTATATCCGCAATATTTTTATAGAAAAGCCAAAGATTTTTCGTCTGCTAAAATTGGGTTTATTGATTATTTAGCAAGATACCCTGAAGGTAGAAATACTATTGAAAGCAATTATTTTTTAGCCGAAATTAATATCTCTAATAAAGATTTTAATGCTGCATTGCCTTTCTACAATGCAGTTGCAGCCAAAGCACCTAATAAATATGCCGAGCGAGCAAGTTTACAAAGTGCAAGAATTTACTATTTTGATTTAAAAGATTATGCCAAAGCAGAAATCTATTTTGCACAGCTAAAAACATTGGCTACACAACAAGAAAATAGGATAGAAGCCATGCGTGGTTTGTTACGTTGCCAATATCGTTCACAGCAGTTTAAAGAAGCGGTTGGTAATGCACAAGATATTTTACTAGAAAAAGGCGCAGCTACCGATGATAAAATGATAGCGAACTTAATAGTTGCAAAAAATGCGCAAGCCAATAATCAATTAGACCAAGCTACAAGCACTTATAAAGCTGTTGTAGCTTTAGGTAAAAGTGAATACAGTGCAGAAGCGCAGTATCGACTTGCTGAAATATTATTCTTACAAGCTAAATATTCAGATGCAGAAAAAGCAGCATTCGATGTGATTAAGAAAGTGGGTTCGTACGAATATTGGGTTACCAAAAGTTATTTGTTGCTTGGTGATATCTACTTTAAAACCAACGATTTATTTAATGCAGAAGCGACTTTTAAAAGCGTTTCTGAAAATACAACAGTGACAGAGTTGAAAGATGAAGCTAGTAGCAAACTAGCACAAGTAATTGCTGAAAAAGATAAAACTAATAAAGTAGCTAACCCACAATAACATTAATCATGAATAAAGTCACCAATATATTGTTGCTAATAGTTGCTTTTATGCTTACGTATGGCACTGTTAATGCACAAAAGAAAAAGAAGAAAAGTAGTAAAGCTTCAAGTACCAAGACACAAGCTGCAAGTAAAAAGAAGGCCTCAAGCAAAAAGTCAAAAGCAACAGTTAGCAATGAGCAACTTGCTGCTATTAATTTTAAGCCAATTACTACTGCAAGCGATACAACAGCACCAAAAGAAGTGACCATTACATCTTCTTTTAAGCCGTCATTACGTAACGCAGCTAAAGTAAATTTTACGGCAGCAACACCTATTATTGATACCAATAAGTTGCCATTAACGTACAATATCCCTTCGTCAAATCTATTTTTCAGTTACCAGCCAGTGGCTATAAAGCCTGTGGCATTATATGTTGACACAACTGTAGAATGGAAAAACGATGCTTATGTAAAATTGGGCTTTGGTAATTTTTCTAGTCCTTATGCAGAAGCTGCTATTGCATTTGGTGATGGCAAGCAAACATTGTTTAGCTTACATGGTGAGCACACATCGTCAAAAGGTAAATTAGCATTTCAAGATTTTAGTAAAACGGGTATTGATTTTCTAGCAAATATTACCACTAAAGGCAATAATGAAATTGCAGCAAAAGCATATTGGGATAATAGTTCACAGTATCGTTATGGTTACCAACCTTCAACTTTAATTTTTACAAAAGATGATTTGCGCCAAGCGTTTAATACCGTTGGTATTGAACTTGGCTTACAAAATAAAGAACCTAATAATTTTGGTATTACCTACCATCCTCAAATTAAGGCAAGTACATTTTTTGACAATCGTGATGGTAATGAAGTTAGCTTACTAGCTAAGTTGCCCATCAATAAATCGTTTGGTAGATTTTTGGCTTTAGATGTAGCTGCAACGGCTGACATTAGTACGTTTAAGCGACAGCTAGTGCCTAATGCAGTTACTATCAATAACAACTTATTTTACGTCAATCCAACCATTCAGTTTAAAACACCAAACTTAAAATTTAATATAGGTATACAACCAACATGGGATAACCAAAGTTTTTGGCTTTTGCCAAATATTACAGCCGAAGCAAAAATTAATGAAGAAAAATTTGTGGTACAAGCAGGCTGGCGTGGCTATGTAAACAAAAATACCTATCAGTCTTTGGCTGGTATTAATCCATACATTACACAACCAACAAGCTTGTTAAATACCAAAATGAGCGAGCAATACGCAGGCTTTAAAGGTAGTGCTGGCAAGCATTTTACCTACAATGCACGTATTTCTTTCTTAAATATGGATAATGCAGCGCTGTATGTTAATGATACAACCTCTGCTAAAACACAAGAGTTTAAAACGGTGTTTGAGCCCGTGTTAAAAGCCATCAAGCTACATGGTGAAATTGGCTATACCGACCAAGAAAAATTCTCTTTTATTGCTTCTGCTAACTATACACAATTTACGAAGCTAAATACCTACGATAAAGCTTACGGCTTGTTGCCATTAGAAATTAATGGTGCTTTGCGCTGGAAAGTTTTTAAAGATTTATTGGTAAAAGCTGATGTGTTCTTTTGGGATGGCAGTAGCTACCAAATGCAAGACCTTAAAAGTGGTAAATTGAGTCCTGCGGTAGATGCCAATATTGGTGCTGAATTTACTGTAATGCCAAAGTTGAATGTGTGGCTTCAACTTAATAACGCATTCAACAACAAATATCAACGTTGGAACCAATACGAAGCTTTAGGTTTGCAAGTGCTTGGTGGTGTGGTGTATCATTTTTAATAAGACATTTTTACCGATTTATTACAGCCATTGATTTCTAGAAATCGGTGGCTGTTGTATATTTATACCGTATGAGACTAATAGTACAACTATTTACTTTTTTAATGATTATTTGT
>JAAFHG010000494.1 GCA_013297585.1 Chitinophagales bacterium | reverse complement strand
CATATCAGACAATATTACTTTTGCTTAAAAAAGGGGATATATGTGTTGTTAGGTAATTTTGGGGGTGGGCTATTTAGAAATTGCGTTCAACCAGGTTCTGGTCAACCATGTGGTGGTGGTGGTGGTTTTAACTATAAGGTTCGCTTTCTTACCAATACCAATAGCATTTCATACAAAAACACAAATACAATAAGTGGTTGTAATTACAACACTCCCATCCCTGCCACCGATAATATGATCAACCCTGGTTTTGGCATTACGCCTTTAAACCCATTGAAACCTGCCAATCACAACAGGATGATTTTGAGTGCTTGGGTTAACCAAACCGCTTGTGCAAGCAACAATTGCAATGGCAACATTAAAGTGGCATTTGCTGGAGGTAATGGCACTGCTGATGTTACTTTATTGCCTACAGGGCCTATTATAGAGGGTTGGCAAAGAATTGAAGGTGTTTTTGCTGCACCCAATGGGGCAACTGCTGCTGATGTAATTTTTACTAATAACAGCAACACCCCTATTTATTTTGATGACATTAGGATACACCCCTACAATGCCAATATGAAAAGCTATGTGTACAACCCCATTAACCTTCGATTAACGGCTGAATTAGATGAAAATAATTATGCCAAATTTTATGAGTACGATGAGGAAGGTACATTGGTAAGAACCAAAGTGGAAACAAAAGATGGTATTAAAACCATTGCCGAAAGCAGAAGTGCCAAGCAAGGTGTATTAACAACCCCACAACAATAATTTTAAACTGCTATTCATGTGTAAGTATTTATATAAAAAAGGTTTGCTGTTGGTATTGCTAATACCAATATTGCTCAATTGTGAGGCACAAAATAAGCCCTACAACCGGATAACTAGTAGTGCGGATAGCATTGCCTTGTTTAAAGAGTTTATACAAGCTTGTAACTTATACAAGCAAGTGCCTTTACAGTTGCAATTAAATATTTTGAATTCCACCAATATTACTTTTCCGCAACAAGTAATTGATATTGATACAGTGCCTCAACAAGTACAGTTTTACTTAAACGAAAAAGCATCTTATGTAAGCATGAACAATATGGAGCAATATGTTTCAGATTCAATAGCAATCATTATTATTAACCAAAATAAGCGAATACTCTTATACAATAATGTGCAGCCAATTAAAGAGAAAATGAATAAAATGATGGGCTTGGTTTTTCAAGACTCCTCTATTTTAAGTGCGGCAGAACAATTTGTAATTGGCAAAAAAAATACACCAAACCAAGATGTATTGCAGTATTTATTAGAAAGTAAATCAAGTATATACAATACCAATATACCCAAACTTTCAATAGCCATGAACTATGCTAAAACTTCAAAAAATCCGATAGAGGTTGTAAAAATTACAAGAAGCTTACAAGCATTAGATAGTACACTGAAGCAGCAAATAATGGAGCGTAATAACCCCGCTGATGTAATTGTACAAGCTAAAAATAAATATTATTTGTTGGTTGAGCAAACGGCAACTTATCAGTATGCTTCCATTCAACACCAACCAAATTTTACAATTCCATTTACGGTAAGTAATGTGGTGCAAAAAAATAGTGCGGCCAAATATCAGCCAATATTAGCCTACAAAGAGTATACGCTTACTCAATCAAATTATTAAAAAAATTGCGGCTTAACTCAATTACAAACAGTTGTTATTACTTATAAAAAAACAATTATGAAATCATTTTTTCAAACCATTTTTCCAAGTAAAAAAGCACTTATAGCTTTATTTTTTATAGCTTGTACAACTACTGCTTTTGGACAACAATTTGAGATAAATGAGGATGGAGGTATTGTAACAAACCAAAAATCTTCGGGTTTTGCAAACAATATTTTAGGTTTTTTGCCTTTCAATACAACAGTGCCTAGTCAATATGCTGTAACAACCGATGGCTCAAACACCGCTAATCTAGCAAGCAAAAAAATTACCAATATTATTTCTTTGCAACTAAATGAAGAAAGTCCAACATTTATACCCATAAGTTTTGAGCTTACCGTAAATGTAAAAATTGAGTATGGCGCAAATAGTAGCAATACACAAATCTTGCCATCGCAACAATTAAAAATTACTTACAATAAAGATGGGGGTGTAAAATACAATCCCCTTCAATACATTTATTTTAAAGATGCACCTTATGTAAAGCTTAGTTTAGAAGCAATAAATACAGTACCAGCAACCATGCCTACTGGCTTTAATGTAACTGATTTAATGGTATTGAAAAACGAAATGAAGGTTACTTCGTTTTATACTTTAAATACAAGTACTAACACAATTTTATCAACAGCAAATAATACAGTAAACACACCCCAAGATGAGTGTTTGGTAACATGGTCTTGGCCACATAATGCTGGTAATAATTACAGCCAATTAGAGTGGGCTTGGATACCCAATGATTTGGCTTCAACCTATCCGGCCAATAATGTAGAAGCCTTATTTAAAAACAATGCCACAAGAATTGACCTTAAAAGTGCACCTGGGGAATCTCATGCTTATAAAATACCTTTGTTTTACGAAACTGATGGTAAATTATACATTAGGGTAAGGGCGTGTAATTTACAACCGGGTATTGGCAGGCAAGATGCCCAATGGTCTACCCCTGCAATATTTAATTTTAATGGCCATCAAAGTGCATTGGTTCAAGGTGAAAATAGAACCCAATTAAACTGGCAGGCCAGTACTAGTTATGCTGAAGATGGCAAGCACAAAACGGTAGTACAATATTTTGATGGTACATTACGTGGTAGGCAAACTGTTACCAAAGACAATGTAACAGGCACCGTAGTAGTGGCCGAAACCATGTATGATGGGGAAGGTAGGGCAGTAGTGCAAATTTTACCAGCGCCCAGTAAGGAAGATTACATCTCTTTTAAAAAAGGCCTCAATGCTTTTAATGGTGCAAGTAGCATTTATGCAGATCCCTCATTGTCCTTTG